>JAFDET010000122.1 GCA_019310195.1 Deltaproteobacteria bacterium | reverse complement strand
CCCGCCGCGTTCGGGTCCGAGGGGGTCAGGCGCGCTCCCGGTCCGAGATGCTCCAGAAGCTGGCGCGGCGAACGCTCCTGTCCGACAGGAAGCTCGATCCGCGCCACTCCGTCCACGAAGAGCCCTGCGATGGCCGCCTCGTCTCCGCGAGCCACTCCCTGGATGCGCAGCATCTTCCCGCTGAGTCGCAGCATGGAGGTCCAGCCCTGGAGGCCGCCGCGCAACGTCTGCAGCGACAGCCGCGGCAGCTCCCAGTGCGCCGCCAGTCGGGCGATCCGGATCTCCCCGTCTTCCTCGGTCATCTCGTAGATCAGGTAGGCCGGAACCGAGACCTGCAGCCCGGTGGAGAGCGTGGTGTGAATCAGCACGTCCCGGACGACCTCGGTCCCGGACACGATGTCGCGCAGGACTTCGAAGCGGATCTCGTTGGGGGCGATGAAGGTCTCGTAGAAGCGGCCGAGCTCGTCGTCGCCGGACCGGGATCGCCCGCGGAAACGGCCTTTGCGATTGGGCGCGGATCCGACGGGATCCTCCACCACGCCGTCCTCGGCGAACAGGGCGAGCCAACCGGCCTTGTCGTGCTTGGCCACACACTCCGGCGAGGCCTTGGCGGCATCCAGAAACCGCTGCCGAAGCGCGTCCACCTAGAAGATGACCTCTTGCGTGACCAGCTCGCGATAACGCTCTTCCGACAGGCCGAGCAGCTTCGTGAACACGTGCTCGTTGTCCCGTCCCATGGCCGGGCCGGGCTCCACCCGGACCTTGCTGCGGCTCGTCTTCACGTAGGCGCCGTAGATCGTCTCGCGGAATCCCAGCGGGTGCTCCACTTCGATGAACGTCTCGCGGGCGCGGTACTGGGGATCGTGGAGCAGGTCGGCCACGTTCAGCACCGGCGCCGCCGCCACGCCCTCGGCCTGAAGGCGCTCGGCGAGCTCGCGGTCGTCGAATTCCCGTGTCCACGCGCCGAGCTTCTCGTGAATCTCGTCCAGGTGCTCGATGCGGCCGGCTGCGCCGGCAAGGCCAGGTGCGCCGGCCCAGTCGGGTTCGCCCATGGCCCGGACCAGGCCGCGCCACTCGTCGTCTTCCACGACGGCGATGCTGATCCAGCGGTCCTCGCCCGCGCAGGGGAAGACGCCGTGCGGCGCCGCTGCGCCCAGCGGGTGCCGGTTGCCCAACGTGCCCGCCACGCGCTGATTCAGCTCGTAGTCCATGAAGGCCGGTCCGACCATCTGCATGACCGCTTCCTGCTGGGAGTAGTCCACGTGCTGACCCCGGCCGGTGCGGTCGCGGTGATGCAGGGCAGCGACGACGGCGTACGCCCCCATGATGCCGTTGTAGGGGTCGGAGAAGGCGTTCTCCACGGGAATCGGCGGCCCGTCCAGGTAGCCGGTCAGGCTGTCGAGCCCGGTGGTGCTCGTCAGGCTGAGTCCGTAGGTGCGGATGTCCTTGAGCGGGCCGTAGAGGCCGGCGGCCGGCATCGAGAACATCACGATGTCGGGCTTCACCTTGCACAGGTCTTCGTAGTCGAGCCCCAGGCCTTTCATGACGCCGGGACCGAAGTTCTCGATCACCACGTCGGACTCCGCGATGAGCTGGCGTGCCAGGTCGCGAGCCTCTTCGCGCTTCAGGTTCAGGGTGACGCTGCCGTTGCCGGCCCAGCAGGCGTGGTTGGAGAGGCTCCGGTTCGGATCGCGCTCGCCGCCCGCGAAGGGCGGTAGCCCGCGAGTCAGATCGATGCGCGCCTGGGACTCGATCTTGTAGACCTCGGCGCCCAGGAACCCCAGGGTCTGACCGGTTACCGGGCCCGCCCAGACCCAGCCGAAGTTGGCGACGCGGATTCCGTCCAGGGGCAGCGCCTCGTTCCCGGTGCGCCTCGCAGCAGCCGTCTTCGGGGCGGCGGCGGGTGCGTCGGCGAGCACTTCTGCGTTGTGCTCGCCCAGCAGCGGCGCGGCGCGGGTGGGACCGCCGGGGCTGTCCGGCAGCTTGAAGGGCGCGCCCAGGTCGCGGAAGCGTCCCAGCTCCGCATGCTCCAGCTCCACCAGGTACCCGCGTTCGCTCAGGTGCGGTTGCTCCGCTGCTTCGGCGACGTCGAAGACGGCGGTGACGGGGCAGCCGGCCTCCTGGCAGCGGTCCATGATCTCGCGCTTGCCGTGGGCCAGGGTCCACTCTTCGATCAGCGGGTAGATGGCGTCGGCGTTCTGGGCGCGGGTGTACATGTCCTGAAACATCTCGAGCTGCATCCAGTCCGGATTCCCCATCACGCTGGCCAGCCCGTTCCACTGACCCGGTTCCAGCGCGAGCATCCACACATGACCGTCGCTGCAGGGCACGATGGTGGCCGGCGCGCCCAGGGGCATCCCCACGCCGGTTCGTCGCCCGAAGACGCCGTCCTGGGCGTAGCCGCCGATGTTCTGGCCGCCCACGAAGGTGGCGGCGATGGCCTCTGCGCACGACACGTCCACCAGCTGGCCGCCGCCGGCGTTCGCGCGTCCATGCACCGCCGCCAGTCCCCAGGCGGCGGCTGCGACCGCGCCGAAGAAGTCGGCGGCGAAGGTTCCGTGCTCCAGCGGGGCCTCCCCTTCGCGGCCGCAGTAGCGGCTGCTGGATCCGGTGAGGTGGTAGGCGTTGAGGTCGTAGGCCTTCCAGTCGCGGTAGGGCCCGGTCTGGCCGTAGGGCGTGATGGAGATCATCACCAGGTCCGGATGGACGGCGGAGAGGGTCTCGTAGTCCAGGCCCCACTCCTGCATCCGGGCGGGCGCGTTGTTCTCGATCAGGACGTCGGCCCGAGACAGCAGCTGGAGCAGGCGCTCGCGTCCGTCCGGCCGCGTCACGTCGAGGGTGACGCCGCGCTTGTTGGTGTTGAGGAAGTGGTAGAGGCCGCTCTTCTCCGCATGCGGAACGTCGTCGGGGAAGGGGCCCCAGCGCCGGGCGAGGTCGCCCTCGGGAGGCTCGACCTTGATCACGTCGGCCCCGTAGTCCGCGAACAGCTTGCCGCAGTAGGGCGCCGACACGAGCTGTCCCAGCTCGACTACGCGGATTCCCTCGAGCGCTCCCTCGGCCATCTCGTCTCCCCTCGGATCAGTCGGCCTCGCCCGTGCGCTCTTCGAACGCAGTGAGGGCTTCCTCCACCAGGTCGAAGACGATCTGGCGCGAGGGCTTCATGGACGTGACGAACCCGACGCCCTGGCCGGCGGCCTCGGTCATCAGGTCCTCCCGCCGGTGGTCGTTGGCGCCCTGGATGTAGTCCGAGCTGAGCAGCATCTGATACGGAGCGGACAGCGGGTTCGGGGCTTCGGGCTTCGCCCACTCCTCGGTCCAGGGGCACTTCAGCGTGCGCATGGTCATGCCCGAGATGCAGGTGGAGTAGGACGTGTCGTCGGCGCTGGCGGCCAGGAGCTTCTCCTTGACGATCATGTCCACGTCGGACTCGCGGGACGCAAGCCACAGGGTTCCCGTCCACACGCCGGAGGCGCCCAGGCAGAGCGCTGCGGCCAGGTGGCGGCCGGTGGTGACGCCGCCGGCGGCGATCACGGGGGTGTCACCCGCGATGGATGCCACCTCGGGGACGATCGAGAAGGTGCCCATGGCCCCGGTGTGGCCCGCGGCGTCGTAGCCCTGGGCGATGATGCCGTCCACGCCGGCCTCGAGCTGGCGCCTGGCCTGCCGCGTCTTGCCGATCAGGCCGAAGATCTTGATGCCCCGCTCGTGGGCGGCGTCCAGGATGAACGCCGGGCTACCCAGGCCCGAGCAGATCACCGGCACGCGCTCTTCGAGCAGCACCTCGAGCTGCGCCCGGGCCATCTCCTGGTTCAGCCCGCCCCACTGGTGCAGGTCGATGGAGCCCTTGGGCTCGGGGACGTCGTACTTCTCCTTGATGTGCTTGGCGAAGCTGCGGTGCTCCTCCGGGATCTGCGCCATCAGATCGTCCAGCGTCGCGGTCTGCGGAACCGACGCGGGCAGCACCAGGTCGACGCCGAAGGGCTTGCCATTCACCCGGTCGCGGATCCACTGGATGTCCGCGGAGATCTCGTCCGGGGTGTGCATCGCCTCGCCGAGCACCGCGAAGGCGCCCGAGTTGATCACCGACACCGCGACGTCCTTGCAGTGGGTGAAGGCGATGATGGGATACTCGATCTCCAGCATGTCGCAGAGCTTCGTGTGCAGGGGATCCTGGGTCACCGGAAACTCCTCCTCGCTGCCGTGCTAGCGCTTGAGCACCACGGCGGTCGCATTGCCACCCAGGCCCAGGGTCTGCCCGAGCCCGATCTTCGCTTCGGGGACCTGCCTGGGCCCCGCTTCCTCTCGCAGCTGCCAGGTCAGCTCGCAGACCTGGAAGACACCCATGGCGGTGGTGGCCTCGCCGAAGCACAGGAATCCACCGCTGGGGTTGATGGGCAGCTTGCCGGTCGGGAGCGTTTCTCCCTTCTCGACGAGTCGTTCCGCTTCGCCCGGCTGACACAGGCCCCAGTCCTCGGGGAAGGCCAGCTCGTAGAAGACGGTGTTGTCCTGCAGCTCTACCAGGTCCAGGTCCGTGGGCGCGATGCCGGCGGACTCCAGCGCCTTGGCCACGGCCTGGTTGGCCTCGCTGTGGCCCGTGGTTCCCGACGGCGGGACCACGGTGCCCAGGCCGCGGGGCAGGCCGTCGTCGAAGCGCGCGGTTGCGACCGTGCTCGACGCCACCCACACCGGACGGGTCGTCTGCTTGCGGGCGATCTCGGGCGAACAGAGGATCGCGGCCGCGGCCCCGTCGCTGACCGGGCAGATTTCGTACAGGCGCAGCGGGTAGCTCACCATGTTCGACGCCAGCACGTCCTCCATGCTGAACTCCTGGCGGAAGCGGGCGTACTCGTTGTGCTTGGCGATCTGGTGGGCCTTGACCGCGATCCGGGCCAGGTCCTCCTCGCTGGTGCCGAAGTCCTCCATGCGCCGCCGGCACAGGGCCGCCCAGAAGGCCGGGCCCGGCATGCCCACGCACAGCTGCCGTATGTACTCCAGGTCCGTGGTTTCGTCGACGCCGGAGGTCTGGATGAAACCCTTGGGCATCTTCTCGCCGCCCATCACCAGCACGCAGTCGTGCTGGCCGCTGGCGATCAGGTTCCAGCCGATGTTGAAGGCATTGCCGCCGGCCGCGCAGCCGGCGGAGAGGTTGTAGACGGGAATCCCGGAGGCGCCCATCTCCTCGACGATGTCGTTCCCGTTCAGGCCCCAGCCCTTGCCGCCCGAGAAGCGCGAGCTCGCCGCCGAGACGGCCTCCACGTCGCTCCACTTCAGGCCGGCGTCCTGGAGTGCGGCTTCGGTCGCGTGGCGGCACAGGTCGGTGACCGACTTGTCCTGGAACTTGCCAAAGGGGTGCATTCCCACCCCCAGCACGGCTACGTCCCTCATTGCGCGTCCTCTCTGCGTTCGGGCGTTTCCATGGGCGCTCTCACAGCGGCTTGAACTTCCAGGTCACCACGTCGCGGCCTTCTTCGTCCCGGTAGATGGGCTCGATGGTCAGCTCCACATCGCTTCCCACCTGAAGCGCCATGGGATCGTCCACGCTCATGCGCGCCACCACGCGCAGGCCTTCGGCCAGGTCGACGACGCCGATGGCGTAGGGCGTGTAGGGCTCTTCGTAGCGGGCCGGCGGCGGCGGGGGATAGTTCTGGACGGCGCAGCTCCAGAGCGTGCCCCGGGGGCCGAAGTCGGTGTCTTCCATCTGGCTGTCTTCGCAGCCGGGATTGCGGCACACGGGCGAGCGGGGGAAGTAGGGCGCCTCGCAGCTGCGGCAGCGCGAGCCAAGCAGGCGCGGGCCTTGCGCCGTCTGGGCGAAGAGCCCCTCGGTCACCGGAATCTGCTCCGTCATCGCGTGTCCCTCGTCGTGCCACTCATTGCTTTGCGGCCCGGATCAGCTCCGGGAGGATCTCCAGGCAGTCGCCCACCAGCCCGTAGCGGCAGTAGCGGAAGATCGATGCGTCCGGGTCCCGGTTGATCGCGACGATGGTCTTGGCCGCGGAGCAGCCCGCCATGTGCTGGCTCGCGCCCGAGATCCCCGCCGCCAGGTAGAGGGCGGGCCGGGTGATCTTGCCCGTGAGACCCACCTGCTGCGAGGAGTCCACCCAGCCTTCGTCGACGATCGGCCGGGATGCGCCGGCCAGGCCGCCCACGGCCTCTGCGAGCTGCTCGATCAGCTTGTAGTTCTCCGGCGACCCAAGACCGCGTCCGCCCGACACGATGATGTCGGCCTCCTCCAGGCGCGGCCCCTCGGCGCGAGGCCGCTCGATCACGCGGATCCGCTCCTGGGTTCCGGACAGATCGACCGCGACCGTGCGGCACTTGGGACTCGTGGGCCCGGCCTCCGCCGGCTCGGCGAGCAGCGCGGTGGTGTTCAGGGCGACCACGTAGGCGGGCGCGCCCGACAGCTCGTAGACCATGCGCGTGTCGCCCCCGTACGCCGAGGCGGTGGCCTCGAGCCCGCCGTCGTCGCCGGCGGTCACGTCGACGACGTTCATCACCACGCCGGCCCCCAGGCGTCCCGCCAGACGCGGGGCCACCAGGCGCGTGTCCGGCGCCTGGCTGAAGAGCACCAGTGCCGGTGACTCCTGATTGCAGTACTGGGCCAGGGCCTCCACGTAGGCATCCTGGGCGAAGGCCTCGAGGGCGGCGTTCTCGATCCGGTCGACACCGGCGACACCGAAGCGCCCCGCGGTCTCGAGCAGTCCCTCGGGCTGCGGCCCGAGCACCAGCCAGTGGAGCTCCGAGCCCAGCGCCCCGGCCACCTTGCGGCCCAGACTGAGCGCCTCTTCCGAGCCCACGGCGATCGTTCCCTGGCCATCGCTCCAGCTGCAAACCACCACACGCTTCGACGTCATGAGATTCTCCACTTCCTCACGGAATCAGGCCGTCCTGGCGCAGGCGCGCGACCAGCGCATCGGCCAGCTCCGCCGCCGTCTCCCCGGCCAGGAACTCGCAGTTTCCCTGGACGGTGGGAACGAACTGGCGCCGGGCCAGCACGCGCGGCTGCAGGTCCTGGTCGGACAAGCCCAGCCCCGTCGGCTCGGCCACCTCGGGCTTCATGCGGCGCGCCGCGATCTTCTTGGCCGCCGTCGGGTAACGCGGCTCACCGAGCTCGTTGCTCACGGTGACCACGGCGGGGGCCGGCACTTCCACGACTTCGTCGCCGTCGGGTGTGACCCGCGTGATCCGAAAAGCGTCTCCCTCCACCCGCTCCACGGCGCGGGCGTTGGTCACCAGGGGCATCCCCAGGGTCTCGCCGATCAGCGCGGGCACCACGCCCTGGTCGTCGTCGGAGGCCTGGCGTCCGCAGAGCACCAGGTCGGCGTTTCCGCTGCAGCGGATCCAGGCCGCCAGCAGCGAGGCGACCACGTGATAGTCCGGCGCGGGATCGTCCATGGGCACGGCCGTGATCTCATCCGCGCCCAGCGCGGCGGCGTGCTTGAGCAGGGCGGTGCTGTCGGAGCCCACCGAAACGACGCCGATGCGGCACTCCGCGCCCGCGTCCCGCAGCCGCAGCGCGGCCTCCAGGGCCTGCTCGTCGAAGCCGTTCATGAGCCGGGGAATCGTGGTCTGCGTCAGCGACTTGCCGTCGTCGCCGATCTCCAGGCGCCCGGCCAGGGCGTAGTTGTTGACCGCATCCGGATCCAGCACTTCCTTCGCACACACGACGATCCGCATCTCACTTCTCCCGCAGCTGAGCCTTCTGAGTCCGATGACCCGGAAGGGAGTCTGGAAGCGTTCTCCCCTGGGCGTCGATCAGGAACAGGCTCTCGGACTCGCACCACACGGACTCCGCCGGGTACCCGGGCGGCTTCCGCGTCAGGTCGGTCATCAGGTACCAGCGCCACGGCGGGTCCCCGTGGTCCACGTACTCCCCGGTGAGGCTTCCCGTGAACTCCTCGCGGCCGGCAAAGCGCGTGCCCGGGATGGCTCCGCCGCCGTCGCACTCGGCGTGCCGGCCCGTCAGGGACGGGTCGCTTCCGTGGCGCATCGGCATCTTCTCGGCGTTCGCTGTTGCCATGGGGGGTCGATCCATCGGGTCAGGCTCCTAGTGGCCCTTGAACTCCGGCTTGCGCTTGTTGAGAAACGCCTGGGTTCCCTCGGCCGCATCCTTCGTGTGGGAGGTCAACGTCGCCGCCACCGCCTCGTAGTCGATCATCTCTTCCAGGGTCGAGTTCAGAGACTTGTGGATGAAGCGTCGGGCCAGATCGACCGCCACGCTCGGGCCGCGGGCCAGCCGCTTCGCGTACTCGAGCGCCGCCGGCAGGGCCTGCCCTTCGTCCACCAGCTCGTCGATCAGCATCTCCCGGTGGGCTTCCTCGGCGCCCAGGATGCGGCCGGTCTCGACCATCATCAGCGCCGTGGAGAGCCGCGTGACACGCGGCAGGAAGTAGGTGATGCCGCAGTCCGGCGCGAAGCCCAGCCGCACCATGGCGGCGGACCAGCGCGTGGTGGTGTCGGCGATGCGGCGATCGCAGGCCAGGGCGAAGGCGAGCCCCGCGCCCATCACCGCGCCGGTGCACGCCGCGATCACGGGCTTGTCTACCTCGACGATCATACGGGTGAATTCGCCGATGGGGCCCGCCGGCGTCTTGCGCTGGTAGCGCTCCAGGGGCACGTCGGAGAGCCCGGGCAGGCCGCGCTCGCCGCCGCCGCTGATCCACTCGGCGTCGCCGCCGGAGCAGAAGGCCTTGCCCGCGCCGGTCAGCAGCACCACGCGCACGTCGTCGCGATGGCGCAGCTCCCGGAAGAGCTCGACCAGATCCGCGGCCAGGTCCCAGGTGATCGCATTCAGCCGCTCCGGGCGGTTCAGGGTCACGATGCCCACGCCCTCGTCCACCTCGAAGAGGAACTCTTTCTCGGATGCCATGCTGTTCGCCTCCGTTGTCGCGAGAGCTACGCGCGCTGCAGCGTTGCGACGGTTTCTGCGAGCCAGGCCTCGTCCCGGCGCAGCCCGGGAGCCAGGTCCAGGAGAACCGTCGAGAAGATGTCGGAGCAGCGCTCCGCCAGCTTGCCGGCCAGCTGGTCTCGGGTGCCGACGATGGCCCACTCGTCGAGCATCTCGTCGCTGATCTGGGCGGGCATCTCCCGCCACTGGCCCGCCCGCGAGAGCCCCAGCCGTGGAACTCGAGCACGGCGTGGTAGGTCCGAGTCGAGGCGTAGAAGGCGATGTGCTGCTTGAGCGCCTGCCTGGCCGCCTCGATGCCGGCTTCGTCCTCGGCGATGGCGAGGAAGGGCGCCCCGATCATGTCCAGCTCCGAGGGGTCGCGCCCCGCCTTGGCCGCGCCCGCGTGCAGGGCGGGAATGACCACCTCCCGCGTGTAGCGGAAGGTGGCGATGGGGTGCAGGCGCAGGCCGTCGCACAGCTCGCCCGCCAGGCGCGCCATGTACGGGTTGACGGCGGCCAGGTGGATCGGAACGTGTGAATGCTCGATGGGGCCCGGGTTGAAGAACGGATTCATCAGGCTGAAGCGGTAGTGCTCGCCTTCGAATGCGGGCTTCGCGCCGGTCTGGAAGGTTTCGAACATCGCCTTGAGGCACAGCACGTACTCGCGCAGGCGCGGGCCGGGGGGGCCGGTCCACTCGGAGGCGTAGCGGCGCTCCACGTGGCCCTTCACCTGGGTGCCCAGGCCCAGCTGGAAGCGGCCCCCGGAGAGCTGCTGGAGATCCCACGCCAGCTGCGCGGTGACCAGTGGGCTGCGCGGGAAGGCGATGGCCACGTTGGTGCCCAGCATGATGTTCCGGGTGTGCTCGGCCGCCACGACCAGCGGCAGGTAGGGGTCGTGGCCGGCCTCCGGCGCCGTTACGCCGTCGAACCCCAGCTCCTCGGTCTTTCGGGCGGCGGCCGCGATGCCGGCGATGTCGGTGGTCGGCTGGCCGTCGCCGGCGTACTGGTCCGTGTCGGGCCCCAGGATCACCGTCTGTACTCGAAATCCCACGGATCGGTTCCTCGAAGGAAGGGGGGTTGAAGGGGGCGGTCGTTCCGGCTCAGCCGCCGGTCGCGTCGTTGGCGGCGATGAACCCAAAGGTCGTCGCGGGCCCGATGGTGGCGCCCGCACCGGGATAGCTGCGGCCCATCACCGAGGCCGAGCAGTTCCCGATGGCGTAGAGCCCGGGGATCGCCTCTCCCGCCTCCGTCAACACCCGCGCCCGGGCATCGACGGTCAGGCCGCCCTTGGTTCCCAGCTCGCCCGGGAAGGCCTCGATGGCGTAGTAGGGCGCCGTGTCGATCGGGCCCAGACACGGGTTCGGCTCGACCTTGGCGTCACCGTAGTAGCGGTCGTAGAGGGTCTCGCCGCGTTGGTACTCGGGATCGATGCCGGTGCGGGCGTACTCGTTGTTCTTCGCCACCGACGCTTTCAGTCCCTCGGCGTCCACGCCGATCATCGCCGCCAGCTCGTCCAGCGTCTTCGCCTTCTTCATGTAGCCCTGCTTGAAGAGCTTGCGGGCCATCCAGTCGGGCTGCGCCGAGCCCTGGAGCAGCGGGCCGCACATGTAGTTCTTGCGGTAGATCCCGTCGAAGACGAAGTAGGCCGGTACGCACGGCGACTCGGGGCTGTTCTTCTCGTACATCGCGTTCACGATGTCGATGTAGGGCGCCGCCTCGTTGGTGAAGCGTTCGCCGCGCTTGTTGACCAGGATGCTGCGGGGCAACGACTTCTCGATCACCAGGAAGCGCGCCAGGTCCTCGCCCGGGACGACCGTGGTCGGGCCCCACCAGGCGTCGTCCATGAGGTCGATCCCGGCGCCCAGCTTCATGGCCATCTCGATCACTTCGCCCGTGTTGTGCGGGTTGCCGCAGCTCCACTCCGCGCGCGTGGGCTTGGGCAGGTACTTCTCGCGCATGGCCTGGTTGCCCTCGAACCCGCCTGCGCCGAGGATCACGCCGCGGGTGGCCCCGATGCGGATCGTCTTGCCCTCCCGCTCCGCCACCACGCCGGCGACTCGGCCGTCTTCGACGATCAGCTCGCGCGCGCCGGTGTTGAGCCAGAGCGGGATCTTGCGGTCCATCAGCGAGAGCCGGAGCATGCCGATCAGCGCGTTGCCGCCCGACGGGTTGCGGTCGCGCGGCGAGCGGAGGCGCCAGCGGAGGTCGAGCAGGTACTTGAGCCAGAGCTTGAGGAAGAGCGTCATTCCGCCCGGCTGCCCGGTCATGGTCATGCGCGCCTCGACGGCCGTCATGCCGAGCCGCCCCATCACCTGCATCTGGGGGTTCTGGGAGCGCAGGTTCAGGAAGTCTTCGCCCAGCTGGCGGGCGTCGAAGTGCTCCGGCTCCACGGAGCGGCCGCCGGGCTTGCTGCCCGCGACCCGCGGATAGTAGTCCGCGTACTCCGGCAGCGATACGAAGCTGGCGTGGGTTTCGTCGGCTCCAGGTAGGCTCGGAGCCGGTCCTCGGAGACGGCGCCGGCGGTGGTGCCCTTGAGGTAGTCCCAGGCTTCTTCGGGCGTGTCCGGCACGCCCGCGTCCGCCATCAGATGGTTGTTGGGAATCCAGAGCAGGCAGGAGGACATGGCCGAGGAGCCGCCGTAGCGGTCGGTCTTCTCGATCAGCAGCGTACGGGCGCCATTGTCGTGCGCCCGCAGGGCCGCGGTCATGGCGCCGGCTCCCGTGCCGACGACCAGGATATCGACCGTCTCATCAAAGCTCGTGGTGCTGGCTTCCATACTATCCTCGTCGCTCACGCGCGGTGGCGTTCGACTCTCTAGTCCTCGTCCCGGATTCCCAGCAGGTAGCGAGCCACCCCGACCAACTCGTCCCGGTGCTGGGCCAGGCGCTCGCTGCGGGATTCCCCGCTGTCGCCATCCTTCTCCATGAGCCGCGCTCCGCTGGTCAGCCAGATCGTGGCGCCGGAGAGGATGTTGGCCACGTGCATCGCATCGATGCTGCGGAACTCGCCGTCACGCTGGCCCTGCTCGATGGCGTGGAGCAGGGCGGCGAAGAGCGGTGTGCCCAGACGCTGCACCTCGGGCCGCAGCTCGTTGCCCGCCTCGGCCACCTCGCGGATGAAGAGCCGCCCCAGGGCCGGGCGCTCGGTCGCGTAGTTGAACCACGCGGCGACCAGCCGCTCGATCCGCTCCGCGTTGGTCCCCGGCTCCGATACCGCGGCCTCGATCTTCTCGGAGAGGGGTTCGAAGGCCGACTCGAGCACCGCGTCGTAGAGCGCCTGCTTGTCGCGGAAGTGGTAGATCACGGCGGCCCGGGTGATGCCCACGCGCTCGGCGATGTCCGCGAGCCTGGAGGATCAGATCCCGGGTTTCTTCGGTGACGAGGGCGGTTCGGCGAGGACCGGCCGCGTGCCTGACTCGCATGCAAGTATCTTACTCTTGAGTTAGGGTAAGTCAAGCTCAGCACTTTTCGGAGCCCCGCGGGGATCGGGGCTACAGGAGGTCGTGCCGATGCCGACCGGCCCCAGCGCTGCCCTGGCGGGGCGGCGGGTCCTGGAGCTCGCCGACGACAAGGGTGTCTACTGCGGAAAGCTGCTGGCGGACCTGGGCGCCGACGTCGTCAAGATCGAGCCCCCGGCCGGCGACCCCGGCCGGCGCATCCCGCCCATGACGGCCGCCGCGGGCGGCGGGGAGGAGAGCCTCCACTTCCTGTACATGAACACCAGCAAGCGCGGTGTGACCCTGGACCTGGAGCGGCCGCAGGGACGCGAGCTCTTCGGGCGGCTCGCGGCCACGGCCGACCTCGTGGTCGAGACGTTGGCGCCCGGTGCTCTGGAAAGGTTGGGGATCGGCTACGAGCGCCTGTGCCAGGCCAACCCGGGCCTGGTGCTCACCTCCATCACGGGCTTCGGGCAGACGGGCCCGCAGCGCGACTTCCGCTCCTCGGACCTGGTGGCCAGCGCGCTGGGAGGGGCCATGACCGTCACCGGCGAGGCCGACGATCCGCCGGTGCGCCTGGCGGGAACCCAGGCCCACGTGGCCGCGTCGACCGTCGCGGCGGCCGGCAGCCTGATCGCCCTGCTCGCGGGCGCGCAGAGCGGACGCGGGCAGCACGTGGACATCTCCGTACAGGAGGTGGTGACCTCAGTGACGCACATCTGTGGCATTGGAAAATGGCTCGACGACGGCATCATTCCGCGCCGCCAGGGCACGGGCCTGTTCGCTTCGGTTCCTTCGGGCGCGTACGCGTGCCGCGATGGAAGCGTGTACCTGATGGTCAATCGGCCGCTGCATTGGCAGGCCCTGGCGCGCTGGGTCAACGAGGTGACCGGCAACCAGGAGATCCTCGACCCCATGTTCGAGGGCCCGTCTTCGAACCGGCAGCCCTACCGCGAGCTGCTGGACCTCTTCATCGGGGAGCTGATGTCCCAGCTCACGGTGGAAGCCGCCTACCGCGAGGGGCAGAGCCGGCACATCGCCATGACGCCGGTCAACGGCGCCGCCGCCGTCGCTGACGACCCTCACCTGGCCGCGCGGGGCTTCTTCGAAGAGGTGACGCACCCGACGGCGGGTCGCCTCCGCTACCCGGGCGCGCCCTATCGCCACTCGGCGACGCCGTGGCGCATCCGCCGTGCAGCGCCCACGCCGGGCCAGCACAACCGGGAGGTCTACGGCGACGAGCTGGGCCTGCCGGAGAGCGAGCTGCGAGCGCTGGAGAGCGAGGGTGTGATCTGATGTCGGCCGACGTGCGCGGTGCGAACGGCGCCAGGCCGGCGCTCGAGGGCCTGCGGGTCGTGGAGTTCACGGCGGCCATGGCCGGGCCGTGGATCGGCCGCTTCCTGGCCTGGTGCGGGGCCGAAGTGATCCGGGTGGAGTCGAAGAGCCGCCCCGATGTGGTGCGTCTGTACGTGCCTCCCCGGAATCCCGAGCTGGGCACGCAGCCCCGCTGCTCGCCCTGGTTCACCGACTGGAACGCAGGCAAGCGCTTCATCGGGCTCGACCTGCGCCGGCCCCTGGCGGTGGACCTGGCGCGGCGCCTGGCCGCGCAGAGCGACATCGTCATCGAGAACTACAGCGCCGGGGTGATGGACAAGCTGGGCCTCGGCTACGCGGAGCTGAAGCGGGTCAACCCGGAGCTGATCCTATTCAGCTCGGCCGGTTTCGGTGACACCGGGCCGTGCAGCCAGTACGTGACCTGGGGGCCCAACATCGAGGCCCTGTCGGGGTTGAGCCGGCTCTCGGGCTTCCCCTCTCGAGAGTGCACGCTGACCCAGTACGCGCACCCCGATGCCATCAGCGCGCTGCACGGTCTCGTCGCCGTGCTGGCCGCGCTCGACCATCGGCGTCGGGGCGGAGAGGGCCAGTACATCAATCTCTCGCAGTACGAGGCGTCCGTGGCGGGGATCGGGCACGGGTTGATGGAGTACCTGGCCCTGGGACGAGAGCCCGCGCGGCAGGGCAATCGCTCGCTGCACGCCGCGCCCCATGGCTGCTACCCGTGCCGCGGCGAGGACCGCTGGTGCGCGATCTCCGTCTCCGACGACGCGGAGTGGGAGCGCCTGTGTCGGGCGCTCGGCAAGCCCGATTGGCTGGGCGATCCGCGCTTCGGCTCCCTCGCCCACCGCTTGCAGCACGCCGCCGTCCTGGATGGCGAGATCGAGCAGTGCACCCGCGACCGCGACGCCTACGAGCTGATGCGCTCCCTGCAGCGGGCGGGGGTGGCGGCGGGCGTCGTGCAGAACACCGAGGACCAGGCGCGGCGCGACCCGCAGCTTGCCGCACGCGGCTTCTTCGAGGAGATCGAGCACCTGGCGAAGGGCAGGGTGACCGCCACCGGCATCCCCCTCGGCCTGACGGGGACGCCCGGGCGCAGCGGGCCGGCGGGCGCCGCCGTGGGGCAGGACAACCAGGACGTGTTCGGCCGGCTGCTCGGAATGAGCCCGCAGGACATCGAAGAGGCGGTCCGGGACGGCGCCATCGAGCGCGCCGACGACGCCTGAGGGCCCTTGAGAATGGGGCCCCCGGGGGACTCTTCAATTCGGTAGATTTTACTATATAGTTGGCTCTTGATAAAACCTTGGAGTGTGCTCTACTTTCGGAAATCGTCTCCACCCACCGGGAGTTGCCGATGCCGGAAGCCGCGAGCGAGGGACGCCGCCAGCGCAAGAAGCGCCAGCTCCGGGCCCATATCTACGAGACCGCCCGGCAGCTCTTCCTGAAGTATGGCTACGAGGCCACCACCGTGGCCCAGATCGCCGAGGCCGCCGACGTCGCCCCGGCCACCTTCTTCAACCACTTTGCCAGCAAGTCCGCCGTCCTCGCCGAGATGACCAGCGAGGTCTCCGAGCACCTGCAGGCCCTGGTGGACGCGCAGCTGGGCCGCTCCGTCTCGGCCCAGGAGCGCATCCTCGGTTTCGCCGACGGCGTAGCGAGCAACGTGGCCGAGGCCCGGGGACTGGCCCGCGACGTCCTGCTCGAGCTGATGCGGGGCAGCGCGCGTCCGGGTCGGGACGCGCCCTATCTGTCTCCCGTTCACGAGCCCTTCGCCACGATCATCCGCGAAGGCCAGGCGGCGGGCCAGGTCCGCGCGGACCTCGACGCCGTATTCCTGGCCGAGATGGTGCTGGGCGCCCTGAACGTCGCCATCACCCACTGGATGAACGACCCCGAGTTCCCGCTGGAGCAGTGGTTGGGCCGCGCCGCCGCGTTCATCAGCGAAGCCATCCAGCCGCGAACCCCGCCGGCGGATCCCGTCTCAGGGAAGCCGTCGCGCTGACGAGGAGTCCTGGACATGCGAGCCCCCTACGTATCCGAAGCAGACACCGAGAAGCTGCTGCAGCCCGAGGGCGCCGCGTGGTCCGGGGTTCGTGCGGAGCGGGTGAAGCTGGAAGGGACGCCGGCCACGCTGCAGCCGACGGAGTTGATTCGCACGGCCTGGGCGGACAAGCCGATCGGGGCGGTGACGGCGGTGCAGGTAGCGGCGGTGCACAACGGCGAGGCGCTGGCCTTCCGGCTGGAGTGGGAAGACGCGACGGAGGACGCCGTGCTGAGCGACACCACGTCGTTCCCGGACGGGGCGGCGGTACTCTTGCCCACCTCGCCGGCGGCGCCGGCCATCACCATGGGCGTGCCGGGCATTGCGGTGAACGCCTGGTACTGGCGGGCGGATGAGGCCGAGGGCGGGCGCCACGTGGTGGCCGAGGGTCTGGGAAGCTCGCGAACCCTGGAGGCGCCGCGGGTGCGGGGCCGGGGCGTGTGGAAGGGGGGCCGCTGGCAGGTGGTGCTGGCGCGTTCGCTGCGGGCGGAGAGCACGGAGCCGTTGGTGCAGATGGAGCCCGGGGGCACGATCGGCTTCGGGGTGGCGGTGT
>JAFDET010000367.1 GCA_019310195.1 Deltaproteobacteria bacterium | reverse complement strand
TCGTGACCGCGGCCGGCTTCGAGGGCACCGGCTGCGCGATTTCCCAGGCCTCGGCCTCACTGATGACCGAGGCCGTGAAGGGGCGCAGCCTGGACGAGGTGGAGAAGCTCTTCGGCGCGTTTCACGACCTGGCGACGGCTCCGGCGACACAGCCGGTGGACTCGAGCGGGCTGGGCAAGCTGGCCGTCTTCGAGGGCGTGCGCGAGTACCCCATGCGCGTGAAGTGCGCGACGCTGGCCTGGCACACCCTGCACTCGGCGCTGAGCGGCGGCGAACCCGTGACGACGGAGTAGACCATGAGTGAAGAGACCGGGCTGCGCGAGAGCGTCATCGACATGATCAAGACCTGCTACGACCCGGAGATCCCCGTGGATATCTGGGAGCTGGGTCTGATCTACGACGTGGCCGTCGAGGATGGCGGCAACGTCAACGTGACCATGACCCTGACGTCGCCCATGTGTCCGGTGGCCGAGTCGCTGCCTCCGGAAGTGGAGGCCAAGGTGCGCACCGTGGAGGGCGTCGCCGAGGCCCGCGTCGAGGTCACCTGGGATCCCCCTTGGAGCCCGGACAAGATGACCGAGGCTGCCAAGCTCGAGCTCGGGATGCTGTGAAGGTGCTTCTCGCGGCACTCGCCGCGGGCGTCGCCGTCCTGATTGGCCTGCCCATGTCCCTCGCCGACCGCGTGATCTTCCAGCCGACGCCGGGTGTGGACATCACCCCGGCGCAGCTGGGCATCGCGGGCGAAGAGGTCTTCCTGCACACGGAGGACGGCGTCCGCGTCCACGCCTTCTGGCTGCCGACGCCGGGTGCGACCCGCGCCATCCTCTTCCTGCACGGCAACGCGGGCAACGCCTCCCACCGGTTGCCCAACGCCGCCCAGCTCGCGGCCCTGGACGCCCACGTGCTGCTGACGGACTACCGCGGCTACGGCCGCAGCGAGGGGCGCCCCAGCGAGCGCGGCGTCTACGCCGATGCGCGCGCGGCCCTGGCCCACGTGACCGGCGAACGCGGAGTCCCGGAGGAGCGGGTGGTGGTGTTCGGCCGCTCCCTGGGCGGCGGCGTGGCGGTGGACCTGGCGCGCGGCCGCGCCCTGGCCGGCCTGATCCTGGAAAGCACCTTCACCTCGATCACCGATGTGGCGCGCGCCTCCTTCGGGCCGCTGGCCGGCATCCTGGGTCGGCGCTTCGACTCAGCGTCCAAGGTCGGCGAGCTGCGCTGCCCCCTGCTCTTCTTCCACGGCGACCGGGACACCATCGTCCCCTACGACCTGGGGCAGCGGCTCTTCGAGCAGGCGCCGGAGCCCAAGGCCTTCGAGACCCTGCGTGGCGCCGGCCACAACGACACGGTCGAGGTCGGCGGCCGGCCCTACTTCGAGCGCATCCGACGCTTCCTCGACGACGTAACGCCGGCCTGAGTTAGGATCGAGGAATGGACGCCGGAACGGGACCCACCCTGATCGCGGGCGCCAACGGCCACCTGGGCCGGAGGCTGCTGGCGCGCCTATCCGGGACGGGCGCAGGCGCCCGCGCCTTGGTCCGCTCCGAGCGCGCGGCCGGAACCATCCGTGAGGACGGCCTGGAGCCGGAGATCGCCATCGCCGACTACACCAACGCCGAGGCGCTGCGCGGCGCGTTCGAGGGCTGCAGCGGTCTGGTCCATCTGGTGGGGATCCTCAAGGAGGGGCCCACCACCAGCTACCGCGCCGCCCACGAGGAGACCAGCACGCGCTTCGCCGCCGCCGCCGCGGCCGCGGGCATCGGACGCATCGTGTACCTCTCGATCCTGGGCGCCGATCCGGACAGCCCCAACGCGTGCCTGGCTTCCAAGGGCCGCGCCGAGCGAATCCTCCTCGACGCTCCCGTTCCCGCGGTCGTGATCCGCCTGCCCATGGTGCTGGGCCCCGGCGACTTCGCTTCCGCGGCCCTGCGCGGGCAGGCGCTGGCGGGCGTGCTGCCCTTGGTGCGCGGCGGCGCCACCCTGGAGCAACCCATCGACGCGGAGGACGTGGCGGCTGCCGTGGAGCGCGCCCTGACCGCAGCGGACCTGACCCGCGAAGCCATCGACCTGGCCGGCCCCGAGTGCTTGTCCCACCGCGACCTGGTCCTGCGCGCCGCGGCCCTCCACGAGCGCCGACCGCGCATCGTGCCGCTGCCCTACGGGCTGGTACGGTTGGGCGTCTCGCTGCTGGCGCGCGTCTCCCAGTATCCGCCCATCAGTCTGGCCATGCTCGAGGTGCTGGAGCACGACGACCGCGTGGATGCCGAGGCCGCCGCCAAGCGGCTGGGCATCACGCTTACGCCCCTGGACGAGACCCTGCGCCGCTGCGTCGGACCGCAGGTGGAGGCCGCATGAGCGACGTCGCCCCGGAAGCCCCGCGCAGGAGCTCTCTCACCACTCGAATCGTTCCCTGGGTTATCGCGCTGGCGTGCTTCGTCTACCTCTACTTCCGGATCGACGCCGCGGCGGCCCGCGAGGGCTCGAGCGTCGTCCCCTACCTGGCCGAGGTCTTCGCCCGCGTCTCCTGGACGCGCTGGCTGGCCCTGATGATTCCCTACTCGCTGCTCTTCCTGGTGATCGACTCGGCGGTGGTGTGGCGAGTCATCAACTGGTTCAACGCGCGCGTCGCCTACACCGACATCCTGCCCGTGCGCGCCAGCACCTACATCATCTCGATCCTGAACGAGCAGGTGGGCAAGGGCGCCATGGCCGTCTACTTGAACCGGCGGGACGGTGTTCCGGGCTGGCAGGTGGGCTCGAGCATGCTCTTCATCATGTTCTGCGAGCTGCTGTACCTGACGATGTGGGCCACGATCGGCGT
>JAFDET010000366.1 GCA_019310195.1 Deltaproteobacteria bacterium | reverse complement strand
CCGCCGTAGAACTCGGCTTCCGCCAGCGGCGCCGAGTACGACGCCTCCACGAAATCGCCGAAGGCCCGGTCCAGCACGCTGCGGGCCTTGTAGGCGGCCACCACGTCCTCCCCGACCTCGGCCCCGCCCACCCAGGAGACGGAGTCGAGCACCGCCACGGCCACGTAGAGAGCCACCACCAGCAGCGCCAGCGGCCGGCGGCGGCGCAGATCGACCGCGGCCTCGGTCCACAGGCGGTTGCGCCGGACGAGGACCACGAAGAGCAGCGCACCGATGAAGACCATGGTGCGCAGGGTCGAGAAGTCGTTGCCGTTGATGGCGTCGACGGTGATCGCGCCGAGGCCGGGGATCCCGAAGAACGACTCCAGCAGCAACGAGCCCATGAACAGGAACGGAATCGCCAGCACCACCCGCGTGAGAATCGGGATCAAGGCGTTGCGCAGCACGTGGTGCACCATGACGCGAATCTCGCCGGCGCCCTTGGCGCGGGCCGTCCGCACGTAGTCGCGCCCGGTCTCCTCGATGAAGACCGTGCGGTAGAAGCGCACGTCCCCGCCCACGCCGCTGGCAATCCCCACCAGCAGCGGCAGCGCCAGGAAGCGCCCGATCACCGCCGGGTCCGAATCGAAGCCGGAGATCGGGAACCAGCGCAGGAGCTTGGCGATCAGGTACTGCGCGCCCACGATGTAGAGCAGGATCGACAAGCTCATGCCCAGGACGCACAGGAAGACGCCCGTGCGATCGATGTAGGTCTCCCGGAAGAACGCCACGAAGAGCGCCAGGACGATCCCCAGGGTGATCCCCACCACGAAGAGCGGGATGGTCAGCGCCAGGCTGGGTCCGGCGCCCTGGCGCAGGCGCTCGATGATCAGCACGTCGTCGGCGTCGCTGCGGCCGAAGTCGAAGGTGAGCATGCGCCGGTAGTGCTCGAAGAGCATGTTGTCGTCGAAGTCCTGCCAGGGCCAGAGCGGACGGTCGTAGCCGTGATTGGCCTTCCACTGCTCGATGACCTCGGGCAGCGCCTTCTCGCCCAGGGCGCGGCGAGCCACGTCGTCGGGGCTCGCGATCGTGAAGAAGAGGACGAACAGGAACAGCAGCACCCCGAGCACCACCACGACCCCGTAGCCCAGCCGGCGCAGGACGTAGGCGAGCATTACTGGCGCTCCCGGAAGAAGGTGATGACGCCCGGCACCGTGATGGCCACGCTCAGAACGATCAGCACGGCCAGCGGCCACAGCACCGGCTCGTTCCAGGCCTCGCGCCGCGAGCGGCGCAGATCCGGATCCAGATCGCGATACTTGGCCGTCGGATTCGAGATGCCGGCTGGCTTCACCCCGCGCAGCCAGCCGTGGTAGAGCGCGTAGTCCTCCGGGTGGAACAGCTCGATCCAGGGCCGCTCCTCCTCCAGGATCCCGCGCATCTCGCGGATGATGGCCAGGCGCTCCGCATCGCTCTCCATGGACTTCATGGACAGGAAGAGCTCGTCGAAGCGCGGGTTGGAGAAGTTGGCGGTGTTCGGCCCCTGGTTCTTGGAGCGGGCCATTTCGGACCAGAGCAGGAAGAAGAAGTTCTCGGGGTCCGGGTAGTCCGCCACCCAGCCCCACTGGAAGATCTGGTAGGCGCCATTGCGCACCTTCTCCTGGAACTGGTTGTAGTTGGTGGCACGGATCTCCACGTCCAGGCCGATGCGCCTCCAGGCGTTCACGTAGAACTCGAAGCGGAGCTTGCCCTGGGCCGAGGTGTCCGGCGTGTCGAAGGTGAGCCGCAGGGGCTTGCCCGTCTCCGGGTCGATGCCGTCCGGGTAACCGGCCTCGGCGAGCAGCGCGCGCGCCCGCTCGAGATCGACGCGCCGGTAGGGGTTCCGGTAGTCCTCGTCGTAGCCGAAGAGCCCGGGCGGCAGCGGCGACTCGGCCGGCACGCCGCGACCGTTGGCGAACAAGCGCAGCCACTCGTCCACCTCGATGACCAGGCTCATGGCCTGGCGCAGCGTGCGCGCCCGCTCGCCGCCGGGCGCACCGACGATCGGGTCCTCCATGTTGAAGCCCAGGTAGTAGACCGCTGGGATGACCGACTTCTCCAGGCGGATGTCCAACTCCGCCATCTCCGGCGAGAGCCGGTCCTCGCGGATCACCTTGTCGAAGCTCTCGCGGATGATTCCCGCGGCATCGTAATAGCCCTGGAGGAACTTGTTGAACGACGGGATCGACTCCTTCTCTCGGCGGAACTCGATCCGCTCCAGGAAGGGCAGCGGCTGGCCCACGAGCGCGGGGTCCAGAAGACCCCTCTCCGCGTCGCTGGCCTCGCCCTCCGTCGGGTAGCTGGCGCCCGGCGCCCGCCACTCCGGATGGCGCACGCCATACCAGTTGGGGTTGGCGTCCAGGATCATGCTCGCCTGCTTGTTGTACTCCACCAGCTGGAACGGCCCGGACCCGACCGGGTGATCGCCGAAGTGCTCGCGCCCCTCCTGACCGTCGTAGTACTGCACGGCCTCCCAGGGAACCGGCGTCGTGAACGGCATGGCGAACCAGTACAGGATCTGGGGGTACGGCGCGGCCAGCACCACCTCGATCTCGCGTTCGGCCAGCACACGTACGCCCTCGATGCCCCCCAGCTCGGCGTACTGCTCGCGGACCGGACGCGCGGCGAAGTCCGGATCCGCCTCCCTGCGCTCGGCCAGGGCGCCGGTGAAGTCCCGAAACCCCAGGAGGTTGGAGAAGGGCTCGATGACGGGGCTGTTCACGGCCGGGTCGGCGATCCGCATCAGCTCGAACGCCACGTCGGCGGCCAGGATCTCGCGGGTGCGGCGGCCCTCTCCGCCGAGGGCGAAGCTGGGGTCATCCTGGAAGAGGAGCCCCGGGCGCAGCCGGAACCGGTACGCGACGCGTCCGCCGGGCCGCGGCTCGGCCCGGGGAATCTCCTCGGCCAGCCCGGGGACCAGCTCGTAGGGGCGCTTCAGGTAGTGGTATTCGAGCAGCGTGTCGTAGACGTTGCCCGTGATGGCATGGGCGCTGGTGGTGTAGGCGACGGCCGGATCCAGGGTCCGCGGCGCCTCGCGGTAGTTCGTGTACAGGATCTTCCGG
>JAFDET010000121.1 GCA_019310195.1 Deltaproteobacteria bacterium | reverse complement strand
TGAGGATCCGCGCGGCGCGCTCCATGGCCTGGGCGTGCCCGGCGGCGAACTCCCGCTTCACGCGGGCGCTTTCGTCGAAGGCTGCGCTCACGGCGCGTGCCAGCGGGCTCTGTTTCGGCTCCGACATCGCGAAAACCGTAGGCGAGGCGCGTCGGTGGGGAAAGAGGTGCACTCGGGTGCCGGGAGCAGAGGCCGCGGCTGCTATGATCGCGCGATGGGATCGTCGCTGCAGTGGGTCGCCACTCTCGCGCTGCTCGCGTTGGCCTGCGACGGGGGCGTCTGGGCCTCGGTCAACCACGTGGCCAGCTTCCGCGAGGTTCCAGATCTGCTCCAGGTGGGCACGGCGCGGGGCGGCCCGGTGTCGGGCGCGCAGCTTGTCCAGCCGGATGGCCCCTGGCCGGATGCGGCGGCAGAGGCCGGCCCCGTGGTGATCCTGGCCCCGGACCCGAAGGCCGGATACCGACTCGCGGCACGCATGGCGCGCTCCGGCATCCAAGGGGTCGTTGTCGTTTCCGATGGCCTCGACGCCTGGCGAGCGCAGCAGGAATCGCAGCCCGGAGAGGCGGACGAGATCGCCTCGACGAAGCACAACACGACGAGGGAGTGAGACGAGATCATGGCAGAAGTGCACGACGTCACCGATCAGAACTTCGAAGCCGAGGTGCTTCAGTCCGACAAACCGACCGTGGTCGACTTCTGGGCCGAGTGGTGCGCTCCGTGCCGCCAGATCGCTCCCATCGTCAAGGAGCTGGCGAATCAGTACGGCGACCAGGTGAACATCGTCAAGGTGGACGTGGACTCCAACCCGGCCATCGCAGGCCGCTACGGAGTGCGCTCGATCCCCACGGTGCTGGGCATCTCCGGCGGCCAGGTCGTAGACCAGCTGGTCGGCGCCCGCCCCAAGGCCGACTTCGAGGCGATGGTCAAGAAGCTGCTGGCGTAGGTCCCGGGCTACGCGCGGCCCGCCTTGCCCCGAGCTACGGAGTCGGGGTGGCGGGTGGGGGTCCCGTGCTCAAACAGTCCTCGCCGGATGCAGCCCTAGGTGTATTCGAAGCGGGGGGCCGGCTGCGGAACTGCGCGCGGGACCCCCACCCGCCACCCCGACTCCTTGCGCACGCCTCCTCAACACGCGCCAAGGCTGGTCGCAGCCTTACCTCGGATCGCGACGCCGGCGGAGCCTATGGCCCGCAAGCCCGAGGCAGGTGAGCGCGCGCGAGCACCGCGGTACGGCGAGGGCGCGCAGTGAGCCGAAGGCGAGCGAAGGGCCTCGGCCGGCTAAGGATGAGCACGGGGCCCCACCCCTCCGCCCCGGCTCCGTACCTCAGCCTTCCGGAGGCTCGAAGAAGCGCACGGGCCAGCGGCGGCTGACGGCGGCGCGGTAGAGGAAGGGGTCGGGGTTGGTCACGACCGGGTGGCCCACCAGCTCGAGCAGCGGCATGTCGGTAATCGAGTCGGTGTAGAACCAGCTCTTGGCCAGATCGATGCCCTGCTCCTCGATGAACTGCTGGAGCCAGTAGATCTTCCCTTCCTCGAAGCAGATCGGCTCGATCACCCGGCCCGTGAACTTGCCGTCCTCCACCTCCATGCGCGTGTACAGGAAGTGGCGGATGCCCAGGTGATCGGCCAGCGGGCGCACCACGAAGCGCGTGGCGCCGGACACGATGGCCACCACGTGGCCCTTTTCCTGATGGTCGCGAACGATCTCGGAAGCCTCGGGGTAGATCGTGGGCGCCACCGCGTCCTTGAACCAGCGGTTCGCTTCGCGGGTCGTCGCCAGCTCACTCTGGCCCTTGAACCCCGCCATCATGTCCTTGGTCCAGCGATCGATGTCGAGGACGCCGGCCTTGTAGCGCAGGTAGGCGCCCAGCCCCTTGACCAGATCCCAGGGTCCCAGCTCGCCCTTCTCGTACTGGTACTTCACGAACAGCGTGCCCGAGTTCTCCGACAGGATGGTCTTGTCCATGTCGAAGAAGGCGCCGACCCGGGGCCCGGCGTCGGGATCGCGCTTGCGGGGAGGCATGGGGAGAGTCTATCCGACCCGCCGAGACACACCCGCCTAGAACATGTACCGGCGCATGGAGACATTGAGGAGCAGCCCGATCGAGAGCAGGGACACCAGCAATGCCGATCCGCCGTAGGAGAAGAGCGGCAGCGGAACGCCGATGACCGGCGCCAGCCCCAGCACCATGGCCACGTTGATGGCGGCGGGCCAGAAGAGCGTTCCCACCAGCCCCACGGCAAGCAGCGCACCGAAGTGATCGCGGCTGTTGCGCGCGATCCAGAGCCCCCAGAGCAGCATCGACAGGTACAGGCCCAGTACGACCATGCAGCCGAAGAGTCCCCACTCCTCGGCGAAGACCGAGAAGGCGAAGTCGGTGTGCTGGGTGGGCAGGAAGTGAAGCTGGGACTGGGTTCCCTCGAGCCAGCCCTTGCCGAAGAGCCCCCCGGAGCCCACCGCGATGCGCGACTGGATCGCCTGATAGCCCGACGCCAGCGGATCCCGGGCCGGGTCGATGAAGTCCAGGATGCGGCTGCGCTGGTACTCCTTCAGCGCGAAGAGCCACAGACCCGCCAGGGAGGCCAAGCCCGCGGCGGCGACGACGCCCCAGGCGCGAGCGCGGATGCGCACGAAGGGCACGTAGGTGCACGCCACCAGCAAGGTGAGGAGCGCCACGCCCATGTCGCGCTGCAGAACGATCAGGCCGACGGGAATCGCGGCGATCAGCCCGGGGACGGCCAGATCGCGCATCTGGGTCATCCCGGTTCCGGCCTGGCGATGGATGAAGCGGGCCAGCGCGACCACCAACGCGATCTTCGCCAGCTCCGAGGGCTGGAACCGGAACGGCCCGTAGGAGATCCAGGCCTGGGCGCCGCGGGTCACCGGCGCCACCGCCAGGGTGAGGATCAGCAGTGCGATCGCGGCCGCGTAGACGAGCAGGGCCA
The DNA here is from genome assembly GCA_019310195.1 of Deltaproteobacteria bacterium. Lineage (GTDB taxonomy): Bacteria > Myxococcota_A > UBA9160 > UBA9160 > JAFDET01 > JAFDET01. The sequence goes on along the minus strand of JAFDET010000121.1, from coordinate 11,398 downwards.
GACGTTCCAAGTGACGGTAGTCGACGATCAGGACCGCGAGCATCAGGATGCTGCCGACTCCCAGAGCCAGGAGCTGTCGACGCATCTCCGAGGCAAGCCCGCCGTCCAGGCTGGTGGTGGCCGAGTGCAGGTTGGCCAGCCCGACCGCCAGCAGAAGCGTCACCAGGCCCACCAGCACCCAGTCGAAGTTCTGGATCGAACGGCGGTCAATGAGCGGCACGGTCGCCCTCCCGCCCGGCGACCCGGGGCGCCGGAAGCCGGCCCTCGAACCAGGCCGCGATCACCTTGCCGGCGATGGGCGCCGCCACCGCACCGCCGCCGCCGCCGTGCTCCACCAGGACCACCACCGCGATCTCCGGGGCATCGGCCGGCGCGAATGCCGCGAACCAGGCATGGTCGCGGTACTTCACGGGGATCTCGTCGCCCAGGTTCTCGGTGTGCTTCAGCGAGACCACCTGCGCCGTGCCCGTCTTGCCCGCGACGCGCCAGCCGGGCACCCGGGCCCGCCCGCCGGTTCCTCCCGGGTCCATCACCACGGCTTCCAGGCCCTCCCGCACCGCCGCCAGCGTGCCTTCGCTCACCGGCGCGCTGGCGCTCACGACGACCTCGGGCTGCTCCACCAGCGCGCCCTGGCTGTCGAACCGCGAGCGCACCAGCCGCGGCTCGAGCACCTTGCCCCCGTTGGCCAGGCTCGCGAAGGCCACGGCCAGCTGGAGCGGCGTCACCAGGTTGAAGCCCTGGCCGATCGCCGCCGAGACCGTCTCGCCCTCGACCCACTTCTCGCCGAAGCGCCTCTCCTTCCAATCCATGGTGGGGACGAGGCCGGAACGCTCGCTGGGGAACGGCGCGCCGCTGCGGGTGCCGAGCCCGAAGCCGCGCGCGTAGTGGGCCATCCGGTCGATGCCCAGGCGCAGCCCGATGTTGTAGAAGTAGACGTCGCAGCTGTACTTGATCGCATCGTGCAGATCCATCCAGCCGTGCCCCGCGCGCTTCCAGCAGCGGTAGGTGCGGCGGCCCAGCCGGAAGTGGCCCGGACAGAAGAAGCGCTCCTTGCGGCCCACCACGCCTTCTTCCAGGGCCGCGGCCGCCACCAACGCCTTGTAGGTCGAGCCGGGCGGGTACTGTCCGGCGACGGCGCGGTTCTGGAGTGGCTTCCGGGGATCGTCCCGCAGCGCGGACCACGTCTCGGGATCGATGCCGGCGGCGAAGTCGTTGGGATCGAAGGCGGGATGCGAGACGAGGGCGAGGATGTCGCCGCTGCGGACGTCGAGCACCACGACGGCGCCCCCCGGGATCGCGTCGGGCCCGGGCTCGGACAGCGCCAGGAGCGCGGCGCGCTGGAGGTGCACGTCGATGGAGAGCATTACCGTGCCGCCGCGCACGGGATCCACCTCATCCAGTACGTCTACTTCGCGACCGGCCACGTCGACCACCACGTTGCGACCGCCGGCGCGGCCGCGCAGGCTGGCCTCGAGCAGGGACTCCACGCCGCTCTTGCCCACGACCTCGCCGGCGCGGTAGCCGGCGAAGGCGCGGGTCTGGAGCTGGCGCTCGCTGACCTCACCCAGGCTGCCCAGCACGTGCGCCGCCAGCGTTCCGCCCACGTAGTCGCGACGGGCGCGCACATCGGTGTGGACGCCCGGCAACGCGTAGCGGTGGGTCTCGACCCGCGCCAGCTCCTCGAAGGCGAGATCGTCCAGCAGCCGCACCGGCTGGTAGCGGCGCCGACCACGGGGGTTGCCGACCTTCTCGGCCAGGCGCGCGGGGTCGTCCTCCAGCAGCTGTCCCAGCACGGACCAGGTGAGCTCCGGCTCTCGCACCTCGCTGGGAACCACCGCTACACCGAAAGCAGGTCGCGTGGTCGCCAAGACGTCGCCGTCCCGCTCGAGGATGTCGCCGCGCGGCGCCTCGACCCGAACCGTGCGCACGAAGTTTCGCTCCGAGCGCATGCGCAGGTCCTCGCCCTCGATCACCTGAAGCTGCACCAGGCGCAGGAAGAACACCGCGAACACGACCCCGATCGCCAGCGCCAGCACGCGCAGCGGCCCGTCCAGGCTCGAGTCCGCCCCTTGGCGGAAGCCGCCGCCCAGACCCGCCACCTAGAGCACCCGCTCCCGGGGCTCGACGCGCAGCGAACGCCGCCCCGGCTCGTCCTCGCCCGCCAACACGGCCGAAGCCCGCTGCACGATCGCCACCACCACGGGCGCGAACAGCACGTTCAGCAGCGCGTGAACCAGCAGCCGGCGGACGAAGATCCACTCGACGTCCAGCGGCACCCCGGTGAAGAGCCTGCCCACGCCCACAAATCCCAGGTCGTAGAGCAGCGATAGGACCGCCACGAAGACCACCCGCGGAACCGGGCGCAGCAGGTTGAGCCGGAGGCTGGCGATGCGCGTGGCCGCGTAGGCGCCTACCAGCAGCAGCGCGTGCTGACCCAGCAGCGCACTGGTCAGGAAATCCATCGCGTATCCGACGGCGGCGGCCACCAGCAGGCCCTCGGCGCCGCCCACGGCGATGGCCACGCCCACCACGCCCAGGAACACCAGGTCCGGGAACACGAAGCCCGGCACCAGCGTCGCCAGGGCTCCCTGGATCCAGAGCGTCGCCAGGCCCAGGGCGGCCAGCCCCGGAGCGCGCCTCACCGGCGGCCCCGCGACTCTTTGCGCAGCACCCCTCCCTCCTCCGCGTAGAGGAGGTCCATGGTCGGGGCGCGCCAGAGCATGACGAAGACGCCCTCCAGGCGGCCGAAGTCCACTGCGGACTTCACCACCGCCGTCTGCAGCAGGTCACCGGGCTCGCCCACCTCGAGCACCTCTCCGATGCGCAAGCCCTTCGGATAGGCGCCCCCCAGGCCCGAGGTGATCATCACGTCCCCCACGCGCACGTCGGAGCCGCGTACGGCGAACTCGAACTCGAGCCGCCCGTCGCGCAAGCCGCGCACGATGCCCAGTGCGCGGCTGCGCTGCACGATGCCGTCCATCGCGCTCTGGCGGTCGGTGATCAGCATGGCGCGGGACGCGCGGCCGGACGTGTCGGTGACCAGCCCCGCCACGCCGCGGTCCGTGACCACCGGCATGCCCGAGCCCACGCCGTGATTCCGACCGCGATCGAGCAGCACCGAGCGAAACCAGGCAGACGCGTCCTGCCCCACCACCTGGGCCGGCAGCATCGGCGTCTCGTACTCGCTGCGCATGGCCGCGATCTGGTCCAGGTAGCCGCTCTGCACCAGCGCCTCGCGGAACTGAAGGTTCTCTTCTTCCAGCCGCGCCACCTGCTCGCGCAGGCGGTCGTTCTCGTTGCGCACGGCCAGCAGCGCCATGTAGCGGCCCCAGAGATCGACGGCGAAATTCGCGGGCGCGGTCAGGACGCGCTGAACCGGTGCGGTCACGTCCAGGACCACGGAGGCCAGCATGCCGTGGTCGCGGCCACCCGCGCGCACCGCACGGCGATCGGTCACCATCGTGGCCAACGTCAGGACCACGATCGCCGAGAATACGAGCGGAATGCGGAGTCGATCGAGAAGGTCGCGCATGGCCCCCCAGCCCGCCGACCCGGCTCGCGATCAGGAAATCACTGCCGGATCTGAACGTCCCGCAGGAGGCGAGGCTCGTCGAGGCACTGGCCCGTGCCGTGGGCGACGGCGGTGAGGGGGTCTTCCGCAAGCATGATGGGAAGGCCCGTCTCCTCACGCAGCAGGATGTCGATGTTGCGGAGCAGCGCGCCTCCACCCGTGAGCACGATGCCCTTGTCGACGATGTCGGCGGCCAGCTCCGGCGGCGTACGCTCCAGCGCAATCTTGACGCTCTCGACGATGCGATTGACCGGCTCGGTCATAGCCTCGCGCACTTCCTCGGACTTGAGTTCGAGGGTCTTGGGGACGCCGGCGACCAGGTCGCGCCCCTTCACCTCCATGGACTGCACCGCATCCTCGGGGTAGGCGGTACCGATGTTGATCTTGATGAGCTCGGCGGAGCGCTCGCCGATCAGCAGGTTGTAGCGGCGCTTGACGTAGTTGATGATCGCCTCGTCCATCTTGTCGCCGCCGACGCGCGCCGAGTTGGAGTAGACGATTCCGGACAGGGAGATGACGGCCACCTCGGTGGTGCCGCCTCCGATGTCGATGATCATGTTCCCCGACGGCTCGGTCACCGGAAGCCCCGCGCCCAGCGCCGCCGCCATGGGCTCCTCGATCAAGTAGACCTCGCGCGCGCCCGCCGACATGGCGGACTCGCGCACGGCGCGCTGCTCCACCGAAGTGATGCCCGAGGGCACGGCGATGACGATGCGCGGCCGCACCAGCTTGCTGCGGTTGTGCACGCGCTCGATGAAGTAGCGGAGCATCGCCTCGGTCACTTCGAAGTCGGCGATCACGCCGTCCTTCATGGGACGGATGGCGACGATGCTGCCGGGCGTGCGGCCCAGCATCTCCTTGGCCTCGCGTCCCACCGCGCGCACGCGGTCCGGACCGCGACCATCCTTGGTCACCGCCACCACGCTCGGCTCGGACACCACGATTCCGCGGCCCTTGACATACACCAGCGTGTTGGCGGTTCCGAGATCGATCGCAAGGTCGTTGGAGAAGAGTCCGAGAATCGGATTCAGGACCACGTTTTGCTCCCGTAGGCGGGGGCCGCCAGCTTCGCAAGGTCACGCATAAGTCGTTGATTCGGCAGCGGCTTTGACATCCTACCAGTCGCCCGGGCGCCCCCGCAAGCCCGCCGCGTGGGCCCGGGGGCCGATGGCTTCATCTCTTGCTGAGGAACGCGGACCCCCTACTCTAGGCCCCGTGCTGGAAACCATGCGCCGTGGACGCCGTTGGGGAACCGCCTTTCTCATTGTCGGGGTGGGAGGCGTCTTCGTCGCCTACATCGGACTGGGCGGCCCCATGCAGTGCACCCAGACCGCCGCTGTGATCCAGGTGGGCGACCGCTACTTCTACGCCAGCGACTTCAACCGGGTCCTGGACCAGCAGGACCGCTACCTCCAAGAGCGCCTGGGCGAGGGCTACGACCGCCGCCAGGCGGACGAGTGGCTCAAGCAAGCCACCCAGTCCGCCCTGATCCGCCAGGCCATCCTGGCGCAAGAGGCCCAGCGCCTGGGCCTGAACGCCAGCCTGGGGGAGGAGCGGGCCGCGGTGAAGGCCATCCCCGGCCTGACGGACGATCAGGGCCGGGTCGACCGCGAGAGCTACGAGCGCTTCTACCTCTACGAGTACGGCAGCGAGGATGCCTTCCGGCGCGTGCTGCGGGATGACCTGCTGGCGGCCAAGATGCAGCGTCTGCTGCTGGCGTCGGCCTTCGTGTCCGACGCCGAGGCCCGCGACGCGGTGCTCTACGCCGGCCAGGAGATCCGGCTCGCCTACGTGGCGTTCGAGGAGGACCCGGACGAGGCCGCTGAGACCGTGACCGACGAGGATGTGACGACCTTCCTGAGCACCTCGGCGGAGCGCGTGAAGACCCTCTACGAGGAGCGCCGAGACCAGTTCGTCCAGGACGAGGCGGTCCAGGCCCGCCACATCCTGATCCAGGTGGCCCCGGACGCGACCGAGGGCGAGGTGGCGGAGGCCGAGACCCGGGCCGCCGCGGCCCGCACCCGGGTGGAGGGGGGCGAGGAGTTTGCCGTCGTGGCCGAGGAGATCTCCGACGACCCCGGCTCCAAGCAGAGCGGCGGCGACCTGGGTTACTTCAACCGCGGCCAGATGACGCCCCCCTTCGAAGAGGCGGCGTTCGCAGCCGTGCCCGGAGAGCTGGTGGGGCCGGTCCGCAGCGACTTCGGGTTCCACGTGATCCTCGTAGAGGCGCGCCGGGAGGCGGGAGAGCAGACCCTGGAGCAGGTCCAAGCCGACCTGGCCCGCGAGCTGCTGGCCCAGGACCGCGCCGGCGCGGCGCTCCGGGTCCGGGCGGAGACCCTGCGCGATGCCCAGAACGAGAGTGGGAGCCTGGAGCAGGCGGCCCGAAACGAGGGCCTGACCCTGGAGCGCACCAGCTGGGTCTCACGCCGCCCGGACGGGTTCGTGCCCGGGATCGGCGCTTCCCTGGCCCTGCAGGACGCGGCCTTCTCCCTGACCCCCGAGGCTCCGAGCTCGCCCCGGATCTTCGAGGTGCAGGGCAAGCAGATCCTGATCCAGCTCCTGGAGCGTCGCGGTCCCGAGGAAGAGGCCATGGAGCTGGCCATCGCCAACGAGCGCGAACGCCTGCTCAGCGCCCGGCGCAACGAGATCCTGGAGCAGTGGATCAACAGCCGGCGCCGCGCGCTCTCCGCCGAGGGTCAGCTCTACGTCAACCTCGCGGCCCTCGACCAGCCCAGCGGCCGCTAGCCCAGCGGCCCACCCCGAGCGCGCAACGCCAAGCGCAACGATCCCCATGGGAATACCCGGGGCAGGAGGAATTTCCGGCCCGCAGCCTTTGAGCCGCGGGCCGGAAGGGTCCTAGGCGTCCGCGTCGGCGATGGCGGCGGTGGCGGCGAACTCCGCCAGGTCCTCGCCGAAGATCGACGCGCGCAGCTTGGACAGCGCGCGGGCCTCCAGCTGGCCGCTCGCGCGACAGCCCCAGCTTGGTGCCGATCTGCTCGAGGGTGTGGTCCTCGTTGCCGTTCATGCCGAAGCGCCAGCGCAGGATGTTGCGCTCGCGATCGGACAGCGTCTCGACCGAGCGCTGGGTCACTTCCTGGAGCCGGCGATGGTCGATGTCACCGACGGGCGAGTGGCGCGAGGCGTCCTTGACGAAGTCACCCACCAGCTTGCCCTCGGTGCCCCGCACCTCCGCCTCGAGGCTCACCGGATCCCGGGTGATCTGGTCCAGGCTCTCGGCCTGGGCCGGGTCCATCCCGATGGTCGCGGCCACCTCGGTCGGCGTCGGGCGCCGGCCCAGCTTGGTCTCCAGGGAGCTGGCCCCGCGGTTGTAGCGCAGCAGCGTGTCGTGCATGTGGCTGGGAATCCGGATCGTCCGCGAGTGGTTCTGGATCGCGCGGATCAGCGCCTGTCGGATCCACCACAGCGCGTAGGTGGAGAACTTGTGCCCCCGCGTGTAGTCGAACTTCTCGACGGCGCGGATCAGGCCCAGGTTCCCCTCCTGGATCAGGTCCTGGAAGGTGATGCCCATGTTCCGGTAGTCCTTCGCGATGGCCACCACCAGCTTGAGGTTGTGGCGCACGAAGGTGTTCTTGGCGTCATCCATGCGCTCCCAGGCATCCTCGGCGCTGGACATGGCCCCCAGGAACTCGGCCGGCTGCATCCCGAGCTTCGGATCGTGGACCTTCTTGGTGCGCGATTTGCGCGCGCTCGAGCGCGCTGCGACGAGCTGACGGCGCATGCGGCCGAAGAGCTGCAGCGACAGGTCCGCGGTGGTGAGCTTGCGGGCCACGATGCCGCGCAGGCGCTCCGCCTCCTTGGTGTCGTCCGCTTCGATCGCGGCTTCGCGGCGCTTGAGGGCGCGGGCCGCCGCGCCGACGCACTTGTCGACGTTGGCGGTCAGCTCGGCGCCGGCCTCCGATCCGCTCCCGAACGACTCGGACAGCTTGCCGGTCACCCGACCGTTGTGACGGGTTTCATCCCAGACGCCCACCACGACGCTCGCGGCAAAGGGAATGGCGAGCACTCGCTGTTGGAACTCGTAGGTCGCGGCCTCGAGCTCCTTGGCGAGGAGCGCCTCTTGCTCCCTCGTGAGCGTCGGGATGTCGGCGATGTCCTGGAAGTAGGCTTCTAGGGTCTGCATCGTCCAACTCCTCTGAACTGACGCACTGCATCAGTAGGATGCCGAGCGTATGTGCAATTACGCTCTGCGTCAAGACTCGGTCTTCACTTGAGTTGCGCAGCAAATAATGAATGAATCCGGACAGGTAGTAGCAAGAATGCGATTCGGGGAGGCCCCCGAAATGACACGGTTTTTACCCTATCGTGGAACGCCGCGTCACGTTTGATCCCCTCGGGGACCAGGGGCATTCGCTGCCAGGGCAAGCCGAAACACCGGCTCCGGGCGGCTGGGTCGCGGAAGGGGCGCCTAGGCGAACGAGGGCCTGGAGTGGCGGATCAGCTCCATGAACTCGGATCGGGTCTTCTGGTCATTCTGGAACTCGCCGCGCAACGAGCTGGTAACGGCGAAGGCGTTCTGCTGCTCCACGCCTCGCATCATCATGCACAGGTGGATCGACTCCACGACCACCGCGACGCCCTTCGGGTTGAGCAGCTCCTCGATCGCGCCCGCCACGTCCTGAGTCAGGCGCTCCTGCACCTGCAGCCGCCGGGCGTACATCTCCACCATCCGCGGCAGCTTGGAGAGACCGACGATCCTTCCGTTGGGGATGTAGGCCACGTGTGCGCGGCCGAAGAAGGGCAGCAGGTGGTGTTCGCACAAGCTGTAGAAGCCGATGTCCTTCACCAGCACCATCTCGTCGTAGGTTTCTTCGAAGACGGCGTCGTTGAGGACCGCGATCGGGTCCGTCGAGTAGCCCTCGGTAAACGTTCGGAACGCCCGGGCCACGCGACGCGGCGTGCGTTCCAGGCCGTCGCGGCCCGGATCTTCGCCCAGCTCCTTCAGCAACGAGGCGATCAGCCCCTCGATGGGATCCACGGTGTCGCTCATGTCGGATCTCCGGTCTCGAACACGTTGCGCCGGGTCTCCACCACCCGCACACGCGCCAGGCGCCGCTCGCCGCCGGCCTCCAGCTCGGGCGCCAGCTCTTCCTCGACGAAGCGGACGATGTTCTCCGCCGTGGGCACTCGCTCCTCAAATGCCGGGTCGTCGTTCAGCAGCCGAAAGGCCAGGCGGTCCACGACCCGGCGCCGCACCAGGTCGTCGAGCCACTCCGGGTCCACCACCCGTCCCGTGCGGGAATCCACCGAACCGCTCACGGTAATCTCGACGCCGTAGTTGTGACCGTGGCCGTTGGGATTGGCGCACTTCCCGTAGACCCGCTCGTTCTCGGCCGGGCTCCACTCGTCGCGGCACAGCACGTGGGCCGCAGCAAAGTGATAGCGATGGGTAACGGCCACGTTCACGGTCGGGGCCGGTCCTCGACCACCTCGACCCAATGATCCTCATCGGGCTGGAGGCGAATCCGGGAGAGCCGTCCCGGCGGCAGGGCTTCGAGCAGGATCTGTCGGATCACCAGGGCCACGTTCTCGGGGGTCGGCAGGCGCTTCTCGAAGTAGGGCGTGTCGGCCACCAGATCGCGGTGATCGAAGCGGCTCATCACCTCGGCCTCCAGCAGATCCTTCAGCTCCACCAGGTCCATCACCATCCCGGTCTCGGGATCGGGCTCGCCCTCCACGGTCACCTCCAGGCGGTAGTTGTGACCGTGATGCGAGGCCCGGGCGCCGAACCGGCCCCGGTTCTCCTCGTCGGAGAGATCGCCGCGCGCGTAGCGCAGCGAGGCGGAGAACTCGATCGCGCGGGTCATCCGCACGGGGCCCTGGGACACCGTCAACTCCCGAATTCGACAGGGTTTTCGAGGCTAGCGGATCAGAAACGGCGAACCAGGCCGCGCACCACGCCGCGGATCTCCAGCTCGTCGGCAGGGACGTCGATGGGCTGCAGGCGGGAGTTGGCCGGCTCGAGCCGCACGGTCTTGCCGCGCGGGCGGAAACGCTTGAGGGTGGCCTCTTCGCCACGAATCAGGGCGACCACGGTCTCGCCCTCCCGGGCGTGGGCCCGGCTCTCCACCACCACGTAGTCCCCGTCCTGGATGTGCTCCTCGATCATCGAGTCGCCGCGCACCTGGAGCACGAAGGCATCGCCACTGCGGGGTACCAGCTCGCGCGGGACGGTCAGGGTCTCCTGTACCTCGATGGCTTCGATGGGCACGCCCGCCGCGACGCTGCCGAGCAGCGGCAGGGTAATGCTGGTCTCGTCGCCGCCCTCGAGGACATCGACGGGCTCCACCGAGCGCGAACGGTTCCACGCCTTGCGCAGCAACCCCTTCTCCACCAGGTGCTGCACGTGCTTGTGCACCGTGGCCACCGAGGAGAGCCCGAAGTGGGCGCCGATCTCTTCCAGGCTGGGCGAGTAGCCCTGCTGATCGATGAATTCGCAGACGTAGTCGTAGATTTCGCGCTGGCGGCGTGTAAGGGCCATTCGCTCCGTCCGTCCCCCGGTCATGGAATCTTGAACGGAGCGGATGCGAAAGTCAAGCGAAGAAAGCGAGAACGGATCCTCGCCCCCGCGGGGCGCGAGAGCCGGCCAGAGAGTCGCCTGCTTGACAGCCAACCGGCCATGCTTACACTCCGCTCCGCTTTGGCAGCCACTCCGCCCGAGTGCCAAGGCCGTAGGAAATGCGGGCGGGATCCATATCCATTCTCAATGCATCTCACGCCACCCCGCCAGCCGGGGCCGGTGCCAGAGGAGTCCAAGAGATGAAGCTACGTCCGCTTGGGGACCGCGTTCTCGTCACACGAGTCGACGAGGAAGAGAAGAGCAAGGGCGGAATCATCATCCCCGATACCGCCAAGGAGAAGCCCCAGGAGGGCAGGATCGTTGCCGTCGGCCCGGGTAAGACCAACGACGACGGCAACACCGTCCCGCTTTCCGTGAAGAAGGGCGACAAGGTGCTGTTCAGCAAGTATGCCGGCACCGAGATCAACGTCGAAAGCGAGGAGCACCTCTTCATCCGTGAAGAGGACATCCTTGCGGTGCTCGAGTAGGAGCCGGAGGTAGAAATGGCCAAGGAAATCAGATTCGATCAGGACGCGCGCACGAAGATGCTCGCGGGCATCGACACGCTCGCCAACGCAGTGAGCGTGACGCTCGGGCCCAAGGGCCGCAACGTGATCATCGAGAAGAGCTTCGGCGCACCCACCGTCACCAAGGACGGCGTCACCGTCGCCAAGGAGGTGGAGCTCGAGGACAAGTTCGAGAACATGGGCGCCCAGATGGTGAAGGAGGTCGCCAGCAAGACCTCCGACGTGGCTGGGGACGGGACCACCACCGCGACCGTGCTGGCCCAGTCGATCTATCGCGAGGGCTCAAAGCTGGTAGTGGCGGGCATGAACCCCATGGAGCTCAAGCGGGGCGTGGACAAGGCCGTCGAAGCGGTCGTCGAAGAGCTGGAGAAGATGTCCAAGCCCACCCGCAGCTCCGAGGAGATCGCCCAGGTCGGCACCATCTCCGCCAAACGATCGGCAAGATCATCGCCGAGGCGATGGAGAAGGTGGGCAAGGAGGGCGTGATCACCGTCGAAGAGGCCAAGTCCATGGAGACGGTGCTCGAGGTGGTCGAGGGCATGCAGTTCGACCGCGGCTACCTCTCGCCCTACTTCGTGACCGATCCCGAGCGGATGGAGGCTTCTGTCGACGAGCCGCTGATCCTCCTTCACGAGAAGAAGATCAGCAACATGAAGGACCTGCTGCCCGTGCTCGAGCAGGTCGCCCGCCAGGGCAAGCCGCTGCTGATCGTGGCCGAGGACA
>JAFDET010000365.1 GCA_019310195.1 Deltaproteobacteria bacterium | reverse complement strand
CACCGGCCCGCGCGCGTGGCCGTGGTCGAGCCGGGGCGGGCACGGGATTCGGGAAACGTGCGTCCGACCCGCCTGGCCTGGCGGGTGGTGGAGCGGCTGCGGGGAGGCTGTCTCGTCGAGGTCGACATGGAGACGGGCTTCCTCCACCAGGTACGCGTCACGCTGGCTCACCTGGGTGCGCCGTTGGCGGGCGACCGCGTCTACGGGCCGGCGCCCGAAGCCGATCCCAGCGGCGGCGCGCGCCACATGCTGCACGCCGCTTCGCTGGAGTGGGAGGAGATCCGGCCCGAGAGCCCCGACCCCCCAGGCCAATCGGCGCGGGCGCCTCGCCTTTGCCCGACGGACTGACGCCGCGCCCCGCTTGAATCCCCCGCCTACGGTCCTCCGGGCCTGAGATGCCCCGGGGAGTTGTCACATCGGGAGATCTCTTCAGGGACTTATGCTGTCGGGGCCCAAAGTGCGGGTGGAGCGCGGCGCTCTCCGCGACGCTCTAGCTCACTCCTGTTTCTCGTCGAGTCCGTACTTCTTGTTGATCTCGTCATAGGTGGGCTGAATCACGTCCTTCATGTCGTATCTGCCGCCCGCGATCAGGTCCGAATAAGGAATCCTGAGACTCGGATCGGGAACCTGCGGCTTCCCTGTGGCCGGAGGAGGCCATACGTCTTCGTCAACAATCGCCATCCGCACGCGGATATCGTCCTTGGTGATGTTCCACACCATGTAGTCCTCGGAGAGACTCAGCGGACCTTCATAGGTGGTCCGGATGCGATCATTGATCGCGGCTGTGGTGTCGAAGTCCTTGAAGAAGTGGTAGCCCACGGCCATGCGCGGTTTGATGATCGACATCATCTTGCCGAACGCTTCGGGTGCGGTGTGGATCTGGGTGCCCACCGCTAGAGCGCCTTGTGGTGTGAACCTGAACTTGTCGATCATGTCCGGAACGGCGACGAAGCATTCGTGAATCGCCAGATCGGCATCCTTCGCATACTCCGCGTACCACTTGTTCGGATAGGTATCGCCTCCGAACACGAACTTGAGGCCGTTCCACTCGACGATGAAACTCACCGGACCGTCCAAAGAGTGGATGGCGGGAATGGAACGAATCGTCACGCCGTTGTCCTGATAGACGATCCCATTGACGGCCTTGTAGTCGAACTCGGTTACGTCGAAGAAGTATGGACGTGGATCGGTGATTCCCGCGCGGCCGTCGATATCCCAGGTAAGCGCTTTGAACAGGTGATCCAGCGCGTACTTCGTACCTCTCTCCGGTGTATCGCCGCTCGGGCCCCAGACGCGCAACGGCTTCTGGCGACCGGCCAGTGCGCCACCAACGAACAACGCATCCAAATCACCGAAGTGGTCGGTATGCAGGTGGCTCAGGAAGACCTTGTCGAGGAAATTGTAGGGGATCTGCATGGCTGCGATGCGCTCTGCCGATCCGGTCCCGATGTCGAAGACGAACTTGTCTCCGTTCCCCAGCTCGAGCAGCCAGCACGACGCGGCTTGCTTTGGACGCGCCGTGGGCATGCCGGTGCCACAGGCAATCAACCGCATTTCGTCCGGCCGAAGGTCCTCGCTGTTGGGCGCGTAGAAATCACGAGCGCGTGCTTTCGTGGGCGACACGGTCGGGGCGTCTGCCGCGTGCGCCGGATTCGCCAGCGAGAAGGGCCGGCCCGCCCGCCCGTCCGAGCGTCCCATCAGATATACGCCTGCCATGATGACGACCGCGATGAGGCTGGTCAGTGCGGTCGTTGACCCGCGATGTCGGCTCATTGTCGCCCCCTCCTGCTTGGTTCAGCGCGCAACCAGCCGCGCAGTGCCCTGGAGCTTCGGGCGGAAAGCGACAGGGCGCAATGGCTCCCTGTCGCCTCCCTCGTGAGAACCACTCGAGCGAAGCGACGGAATAGGCCAGCAACGCTGCTTCGCCGCCCGGAGGTAGCGACGGGGTCGAACGAATGCCGCGATGACCCAGGCAGTCCTTCAGGACAGCCTCAGCACCGCCCTCAGCGCTTGCGCACGATGGTCAGGCCGTCGGAGATGGCCAGCATCACGCGGTCGACGCGCTCGTCGGCTGCGACCTTGTCGTTGAAGGCGCGGATGGCGCGGGTGCCGTCGTCGTCCGCGTCGGGATTCACCACGTTGCCGAACCAGAGAACGTTGTCCACCAGGATCACGCCGCCGGGTCGCAGCCGTTCCAGGATCGCCTCGTAGTAATCCGCGTAGCCGGTCTTGTCGGCGTCGATGAAGCCCAGGTCCAGCGGCTCGTCCTGGGGGAGCGCGTGCAGCGTCTCCACCGCCGGCCCCAGGCGCAGGTCGATCTTGTCGGCGACGCCGGCCTTCTCCCAGAAGCGTCTGGCGATGGACGTCCACTCCTCGCTGACGTCGCACGTGATCAGGGTTCCCTCTTCGGAGAGCCCGCGGGCGATGCACAGCGACGAGTAGCCGGTGAAGGTGCCCACCTCGACGGCGCGGCGCGCTCCCAGCAGGCGGGTCAGCAGCGTCATGAAGGCGCCCTGCTCCGGCGCAATCTGCATCAGTGAGACGCCGCCGAGCCGCCGGGTCTCCTCGATCAGCTCGAGCTGGACGGCGTCCGGCGGGCTGCCGTGCTCGATCATGTAGGCGTGGATCTCGGGAGACAGTTGGAAGGACTTGGGATCGTTGCTCATGCAGCCCACTCTACCCCACTCCCCGAAGCGGGCCGTCCGCGAGAGGCCGGGATAGACTCCGGCGGCGCACAGGCGAAGCGCTTGGACGAAGTCGCCGGGAGCTGGCTTGCATGGAGGAGTTGCGGGACCGCGTTGCGGTGGTCACCGGCGCGGCCGGCGGGATCGGTCGGGCCCTGGCTCTGGCCCTGGCCGACGAGGGCATGCACGTGGTGGTCTCGGACGTGGAGGCCGACGCCGTCGAAAGGGTGGCGGAAGAGGTGCGTTCCCGCGGGCCGCGGGCGCTGGGCCTGGTGACCGACGTCTCCAAACGCGACGCCGTGGAGGAGCTGGCCCGCCGCACCTGGGACGAGTTCGGCGGCTGCCACCTGCTCTGCAACAACGCGGGCGTGATCGTGATGGGGCCGCTGGAGGACCGCAGCGATCTGGACTGGGAGTGGGTGCTCGGCGTCAACCTGCGCGGAGTGGTGCACGGCATCCAGGCGTTCGT
>JAFDET010000364.1 GCA_019310195.1 Deltaproteobacteria bacterium | reverse complement strand
AGCTCCGGGCGCACCAAGAATGCCGCCGCCGCCGCCAAGGCCAGCAGGGCGCGTGCGACGCGCAGCGCCGGCGGCTGCGCGGCTGCCTCCCAGCGAGCCTCGGCGGCGCGAAAGAGCGGGCGCGGGTCGAGCGTGCGCGGTCCGGAGGCGGCCGCCACGGCCAGTGCCAGGCCCAGGGCGACGAGCCCGACGGCCACACGTTGCAGCCCGGCTCCGAAGACCTCGGTCACCGCGCGGACGGCTTCGGCGAGCGCGAGCGGATCGAAGAGCGTGGACGTCAGCTCGGCAGCGACGATCAGCAGGCCCAGGAGGACCAGTCCGACCACGGTTGCCCCGATGCCCACGCGTGCCACGGCCTGGGCCCGCGACCGCGCCGTGGCCACTCCGGCGGCCAGGGTCAGCAGTGCCAGCAGCGGTAGCAGCCAGGCCAGGAAGCGGACCCGTGCTCCCAGCGCCAGGGTTTGCGCGGCGAAGTCGCGGCGCCGGAATACCGTCAGCTCCGCTCGGAGCTCCTCGGGAAGGCGTCCCACCCAGCGCTCGTCCAGTCTCTCCAGCAGCGCCGTCAGCACGATCATCGCGTCCGTGAGCCGAAGGACGAAGGCGTCGTCGCCGGCGAAGAACGATGCGTGGGCCTCGCGCATCCCGGTCTGCCACACGGCGCGGAAGGGCGGCGAGCCGATCAGCTCGGCGGCAGCCGCTTCCAGCAGGGGACGCACGGTGACCAGCTCGGCCGAGCCGTACTCCAGGACCTGGTCGGTGATCACGTCCGCCAGGGCCCGGCGCACCGGCTCGCGCTGAAGCGTTGAGGCGGCACGGGCCGCGAAGCCCCGGGAGTCGATGAAGCTGCGCTCGGCCCACAGCGCCAGGCTGCCCGCGAGCAGGAGCAGGGTGCCCAGTGCGATGAGCACCCGCGCCATCCCGTCGCGCCTTGAACCTGCTGAACCCAAACGCACCCCCGTGGTTCCGCCGCCGCAGCCTACCCTAGAATCCGCCTGCGATGGGATCGAAGCGCTTGCGGCACATGCTGCTGGGAACGCTCCTGGCGACGGCGACGGCCTGTGCCGGGCCCATGGAGCTGATGCCGCCGCCGGTGGTGGTACGGGACGGCATCGTGGACGTGTTCGGGGACCTGCCCCCGTCGTACCGCACGGCCGAGATCTCGGTCTTCTACGCCACGGATCGGGCGCCGGGCGACGTGGCGCAGTGTGAGTACTCCGGCGAGCGGGGCGACGTGCTGCGCCTGGGCGTCGCGACCACGCATTTCGGTGAAGCGGACTGGGACTTCGAAGAGCTGGCCCGACGCTCCGCCGCCGGCGACACGGTGCGCATGGACTGCGTGCGCGCCGAGGAGTTCGGCCGGCTCTGGACCACCATCTCGCCCACGGACCCGGAGCGCTACGCGGCCGCTCGCGCCACCCGCTCTCCGGCCGACCCCATTCGCGCGCCCGCGCACCGCTTTGCGGCCGCCGTCGACGAGCGTCTGGCCGGATCCGTCGAGCCGGACCTCTACGTCTTCGTCGCGGGATACAACACCACGTTCCACGAGACGGTGAACCGGATCGGTCAGTTCGGGCACTTCGTGCGCGACGGCGTCTACCTGGCCTACTCCTGGCCCACGCGGGGCGGGGCGCTGGGCTACGTGGAGGATGCCCAGAACGGCGCCCTCTCGGTGCGCAACCTGCGCGAGCTGTTGATCTTCCTGGCCCAGGCCACCCGGGTTCGCCGGATCCACCTGATCGGCTACAGCGCCGGGGCGCAGGTCCTCGCCGATGCGCTGCTCCAGCTGCGCCTGCTCCACCGCAGCGACGACGCCGCTGCGTTGCAGCGCAAGCTTCGCATCGGCCGCATTCTCTATCCGGCCCCCGACCTGGACGTGATGTACACGCGAAACCTGGATCTCGACGACCTCGGCGATCTGGGGCAGGCCTCGACGATCTACGTGTCCCGGGACGACAGCGCCCTGTGGGCCTCGGCGCGGCTGCTGTTCAAGGCCCCGCGCCTGGGCCGCCCGGACAACGCCCTGACGGAAGCCGATCTGGAAAAGCTGCGCGGCGAGACGCTCAGCGCCTTCGTCGATCCCGGCCAGGCCCAGCGCAGCGCGGGACGCGGCGACCGCTTCGGCCACGCCTACTGGTACGGCAACTCCTGGGTCAGCACCGATGCGCTGCTCTTCCTGCGCTACGGGCTGGCGCCCGCCGATCGCGGACTGGTGCGCTCGGAATCGGGAACCTACTGGGTCTTTCCGGAGAACTACCCCGAGCGCCTGCGCGACGTGCTGTGGGATCTCGAGCGGAGGCTTCCGGAGGAGCGCGCTCGCTAGGAGCCTGACCCAAGATGGAGTGCGCCGGCCCGGGCGTCGAGACGCCGCGCTGGCAAGGCGCGCGACCGAGCCATAGCCGTAGCTACGGCGCAGGGAGCGCAACGCAGCCAAGGCGGATGGATCGGCGTGCGAACGGTGTGCTCCATCTTGGGTCAGGCTCCTAGCCGCTTACGCCCGCGCGGCCAGCTCCCGCGCGCCCCTTCCCAGCACGAGCATGGTGAAGCCCAGGAACAGCACCTTGATCCCCACCAGGATACCCACGGCCCAGGCGCCGGACAGGGGCCACTGGTTGTAGATCATGGCGCCCAGCAGGGCGGACAAGCCGCCGCCCAGGGCGGTCCAGCCCCAGCCTTGGAGAGGCCGGAGTTGCAGGGCGTAGAGGATCTCGAAGACGCCGGTCACCACGAACCACGCCGCCAACGCCAGGGTGAGGAAGCCCAGGTTCAGGAGCGGGTGCGCCACCATCACCAGGCCGCACAGCACGGTCATCCCGCCCAGCAGGAAGGCCAGGATGCCCCGGCCCAGGGACCGCGC
>JAFDET010000363.1 GCA_019310195.1 Deltaproteobacteria bacterium | reverse complement strand
ACGTGGGCCAGGGCACCTTCGTAGCGGCACGCGGACCGCGGGCCGCGGCGCCCGCCGCCGGCGGGGGCGGCTTCGCCTGGGAGGGCCTGCTGGCGTCGCGCACACGCTGGTTGCTGTGGCCGCCGGGCGCCGCAGCGCCCAAGGAGATCCGCTTCGACTTCCGGCCCGGCGGCGTGGACGCCTACAGCGCACCCCAGCTGGAGCTGCGGCGCGCGTTCTCTCGCGCGCTGGCCCGACACGGCCGCGCGCTGGCGGCCCACCGCGACCCCCTGGGCTGGCCGCCGCTGCGCGAGGCGGTTGCGCGCGCGCTGGTGGCGCGGGGCATTGCGGCCTCGTCGGACCAGGTTCTGATCACCAGCGGTGCGCAGCAGGCGCTCGATCTGATCGGCCGCTGTCTCGTCGATCCCGGCGACGCCGTGGCCTTGGAGCAGCCGGGCTACTTCTCGGCGGCGCTGGCCTTCGCTTCCAGTGGCGCCCACCTGCTGGGAATCCCGGTGGACGAACGCGGTCTGCGCACCGACGTGCTCGCGCGGCTGCTGCGCACGCGCCGCGTCAAGCTGGTCTACACCACGCCGGCCGCGCAGTGCCCCACCGGCGTGGTGCTCGACGACGCGCGTCGCGAAGAGCTGCTGGCCCTGGCCGACGAGCACCAGACACCGATCGTGGAGGACGACTACGACAGCGAGCTTCGCGTCGGTGCGGCGCCCATGCCCGCGCTGAAGACCTGCGATCCCGACGGGCGCGTCCTCTACGCGGGCACCTACTCCAAGGCCACCCTGCCCGGCATGCGCGTCGGGTACCTGGTGGCGCCGCAGCCGCTGCTCCAGCGCATGGTCCTGGCGCGGCTGGCCAGCGACTTCGGAACCAACGCGATCGCCCAGGCCGCCATCGTGGAGATGCTGGCGTCCGGCGATCTGGAGCGTCACGTGCGTCGGGTGCGGAAGCTCTACGCCGCGCGACTGCGCGCGTTGGACGCCGCGCTTCGCGAGGCGCTGCCCGACGATGCCCGCTGGCAGCTTCCGGCCGCCGGCAGCGCGCTGTGGCTGCGGCTCCCCCGGGCGGCGGATCCCGACCGGGTCTGGCGCGGCCTGCTGGACGCGGGCATCGCCGCGGTGCGCGGCGACGTCTTCCACGTGGACGGAGCGGGCCGGGACCATCTGCACCTGGGCGTCGCCAACCTGGACGAAGCCGGGCTGGCCGAGGGCGCGGCGCTGCTCGGCCGGGTCGTGAAACGCGCAGCGCGAAAACGGAGGGCGGCGTGAGCTCCGAGCGAGACGGCTGGAAGACCTTGTTGTGGGTGCTGGCGTTGCTCAACTTCGCCAACGGCATCTGGATGCTGGCGGACCCGAAGCTCTGGTACACGGACCTGCCCGCCGGCGTGCCGGACTTCGGACCGTTCAACGAGCACTTCGTGCGCGACCTGGGCGCGGTCTTCATCTGCTTCGGTGTCGCCCTGCTCTGGTCGGCACGCCGGCCGCAGTACCGGCTGCCCCTGGTCGCGCTGACCACGCTCTTCTACGTGCTCCACGCCGCGGGCCACATCTTCGACACCGCCCGCGGTTTCGTGGACGCGCACCACTGGTGGCTCGACGTGCCAGGCGTCTACGCCCCCGCCGTATTGCTCGTCGTCATGACCGTGAAGCTGGCCCGAAAGCCCGCGGATCCCGCGCGCGCCTGAAGGAGAACGCATGCGACTGGAACCGATCGAGAAGCCCCGCGGACTGCTGAACCGGGTCGCCTACTGGATGTCGCGCCGCGAGCTGGGCAAGGTGCCGTCGGTCATCAGCGTGGTCTATGCGCGCTCGCGGCCCCTGGCCATGCTGGGCTACCGGATGCGCCAGTTCACCGAGAAGGGCGTGAAGCTCGATCCGTCGCTGCGCCTGCTGATCCAGATCGCCGTGGCCGAGGCCAACGGCTGCGGCTTCTGCGTGGATATCGGTCGCGCCATCGCCGTGGAGAAGGGCATCGGGCTCGATAAGTTCAACGCGATCGCGGAGCACGAGAGCAGCCCGCTCTTCGATGACCGGGAGCGCGCGGCCCTGACCTACGCCCGCGCGGCCGGCGGCGGCGCGCGCGTGTCCGACGAGACCTTCGAGCGGCTTCGCAAGCACTTCGGCGAGCGCGAGATCATCGACGTCACCGCCATGATTGCCGTGGAGCGCTTCTACAACGGGATCGCGATTCCGCTGGGGCTCGAGGCGGATGGGCTGTGCGCGATCCAGCTCGATCGCAAGGGCATCGCGGCGGCCTAGGCTACGGTCGCTGCATGCAGCGGCGCAAGACACTCCTCTCCTGGAGCAGCGGCAAGGACAGCGCCTGGGCGCTCCACGCACTGCGGCAGGACCCGGCCGTTGAATTGGTGGGTCTCCTCACCACGCTCAACGAGAGCTTCGCTCGCGTCGCCATGCATGCGGTTCGCGAGACGCTGCTGGAGCGGCAGGCGCAGGCTGCGGGCCTGCCGCTCTGGAAGATCCCCCTCCCCTACCCCTGCCCGAACGAGGCCTACGAGCGGATCATGGCGGGAGTGATCCAACGCGCGCAGAGCGAAGGCGTGGAGGCCATGGCCTTCGGCGATCTCTTCCTGGAAGACATCCGCGCCTACCGCGAGCATCAGCTCGACGGGACAGGCCTCGAGCCGCTGTTTCCCATCTGGGGGATTCCCACAGACGAGCTGGCCCGGACCATGGTGGCCGCCGGGCTGCGCGCCCAGATCACCTGCGTGGATCCGCGACAGCTGGACCGCAGCTTTGCCGGACGGGTCTTCGACGCGCAGTTCCTGGCCGACTTGCCGGCCGGCGTGGACCCGTGCGGAGAGAACGGGGAATTCCACAGCTTCGCGACCGACGGCCCGATGTTC
>JAFDET010000362.1 GCA_019310195.1 Deltaproteobacteria bacterium | reverse complement strand
ACCGCCGGGCGCCGTCACGGAAGGTCGCCTGGCCGACTCGCCGAGCCGGCGCCCCCCCCGCTGCGCGTTCGGGATCCATTCGCGATAGTGCGGGTATGAGCACCCCCGAGATCCAGCGCGGCGTCCGCCTCCTCCACGACCCGGTCCGCAACAAGGGCACCGCCTTCAACGAGAAGGAGCGCGACGCGCTGGGCCTGCGCGGCCTGCTTCCGCCCCGGGTCCAGGACCAGGCCACCCAGGTGCGGCGCATCCTCGAGAACATGCGCCGCAAGGAAAACGACCTGGAGCGCTACATCTACCTGGCCGCGCTCCAGGACCGCAACGAGACGCTCTTCTACCGGGTGATCATGGACCACCTGGACGAGATGATGCCGATCATCTACACGCCGACGGTCGGCCAGGCCTGTCAGGTCTACGGCCACATCTTCCGGCGACCCCGCGGCCTCTTCATCTCCGCCCAGGACCGGGGCCGCATCCGCACCCTGCTCGACAACTGGCCCCATCGGGACGTACGCATCGTGGTCGTGACCGACGGCGAGCGAATCCT
The DNA here is from genome assembly GCA_019310195.1 of Deltaproteobacteria bacterium. Lineage (GTDB taxonomy): Bacteria > Myxococcota_A > UBA9160 > UBA9160 > JAFDET01 > JAFDET01. Next base: position 2,311 of record JAFDET010000362.1, on the reverse strand, counting down.
GGGGCTGGGCGACCTGGGCGCCAACGGCATGGGCATCCCCGTCGGCAAGCTGTCCCTGTACACGGCGTGCGCCGGGATCCACCCGACCCAGTGCCTGCCGGTAACCCTGGACGTGGGAACCGACAACGAGGAGCTCCGCCACGACCCGCTCTACATCGGCGTTTCCGAGCACAGGCTCCGGGGCGGGGCCTACGACGCCTTGGTGGACGAGTTCGTGGAGGCCGTGCAGGATGCCTTCCCGCGCGCGGTGCTCCAGCTCGAGGACTTCGGCAACGCCAACGCGTTCCGCCTGCTGGAGCGCTACCGCGACCGCACCGCCTGCTTCGACGACGACATCCAGGGTACGGGCGCGGTGATCCTGGCTGGGATCTACTCCTCCCTGCGCCTCAGCGGCGGAACGCTTTCGGAGCAGCGCTTCATCTTCATGGGCGCCGGAGAGGCGGGCATCGGCATCGCCGACAACATCGTCGCGGCGCTGATGCACGAGGGAATCGGCCAGGAGGAGGCCCGCGAGCGCTGCTGGTTCATCGACTCCAAGGGACTGGTGGTCCGCTCGCGCACAGACCTGGTGGAGCACAAGCGGCCCTACGCCCACGACCACGAGTTCCTGCCGGACCTGGCGACGGCTGTAGAGCGCCTGCAGCCCACGGCGCTGATCGGCGTCTCGGGCACACCCCACACCTTCACCCGGGAGATCCTGGAGACCCTGGCGCAGCAGTGCGAGCGCCCGATGGTGTTTGCGCTCTCGAACCCCACCTCCAAGGCGGAGTGCACGGCGCAACAGGCCTACGAGTGGACCGACGGCCGCGCCATCTTCGCCAGCGGCAGCCCCTTCGCGCCCGTGGACTACGGGGGCAAGACCTTCGTGCCCGGCCAGGGCAACAACGCCTACATCTTCCCCGGCGTGGGGCTGGGCGCGATCGTCAGCGAGGCCAGCCGGGTGACCGACGAGATGTTCTTCGCCTCGGCCCGCGCCCTTGCGGACCTGGTCAGCCAGCACGACCTGGCTCTGGGCCGGGTCTACCCGCCCCTGGCCAACATCCGCGAGGTGTCCGCCGCCATCGCCATCGCGGTGGCCGAGGTCGCGTACGAGCGCGGGCTGGCCCAACGGCCGCGGCCCGACGACCTAGAGGCCGCCGTTCGCGCGGAGATGTTCGAGCCGGACTACCGGAGCTACCTCTAGGCTTCGCAGAGGACGCCGCGGGCCGGCCCCGGCTGGGTGTCACCTGCCGCGCCGGCGGCTCAGCTCCGCAGCGTGATCGCCGCGTTGGAGATGATGATCGCGTCGCGCTCCTTGCTCTTCGCCTCGAGCAGGATGGTGTCGCCCTCCTTCCAGTACGAGATGAGGTAGGTCTCGCCGGGGAAGCCCACGCCTCGGAAACGCGCCGCGTAGGACGCCACCTGGCTGACATCGCCGGCCAGCGCATCGTCGATGATGGCCTTGCACGCGATCCCGTAGGAGCACAGGCCGTGGATGATCGGCGTGTCGAAGCCGCCCATCTTGGCAAACTCCGGGTCGGCGTGGAGCGGGTTCTTGTCGCCGTTCAGCCGGTAGAGCAGCGCCTGCTGGGCGAGGGTCGGGCGCTCCACCACGCCGTCGGGGGCGCGCTCGGGCGCCACGTTGCCCACCTTGGGGCCCGAGGGGCCGCCGAAGCCGCCCTCGCCGCGAATGAAGGCGGACGTGCGCGAGCTGAAGAGCGGCTCGCCGGCGTCGTCGATGGAGTTGTTCTCGAACACCACCAGCGCTGCCTTGCCCTTGTCGAAGATGTCGGCCACCCGGGACTTCGTGGTGAAGCTGGCCGAGGTCGGCAGCGGTCGATGCAGGGTGATCTCCTGCTCGCCGTGCAGGAGCATGGCGGGGTTGAACTCCAGGCCCTCCACATTGAAGAGGCCCCCTCCCCCGCTGCGCGTCTTGCGCGCGCGGCTGGTAAAGCTGCTGCCCGCCACGACGGCGAAGCTGGGCAGCACCTTCAGGTTCTTCTCGAAGGTGTACTCGAGCTCGGCGGGATCGGTGGCGTCGAACCCGGCTCCGACTCCCAGGTGGTAGAGGATGACGTCGTCGGGCTCGTAGCAGCCCTGGCTCTCACCCAGCGACGCACCCAGCGCCTTGTCTCGATCGATCGGCATGGCTTCCTCCTCGGGACCGCAGCGGACCGGCATGATACCGCCCACGCACCCAGGGAAAAAGGGCGTTCAGGGGCTGTACCAGATCGGCGATGTGTATGCGCGGTCCTGGAGTGTCGCCGGCACGTTGTCCGGACGCTTGATGCCGAAGTATGCCGCATCGTAGGTGGTCCAGCGGGGTGTCGGT
>JAFDET010000361.1 GCA_019310195.1 Deltaproteobacteria bacterium | reverse complement strand
CGGCGCGCGGTGGCAGCGCGCGCAGGGCCAGGTCGCGTGCGCGCCGCGCCGCGCCGTCCAGGGCGGTGCGGCCACGCCGGCGCAGCAGGCCGCAGTCGTGCAGGTGGCGGTTCAGGTGCACCACGTGCTGCGAAGCGCCGCCGTTGCCGTGGTCCGACACCACGAAGCACGGCGCGTCGGCGCCGAAGGCGCGGCGCAGCTCGCCGCAGGCGGCGTCGAGTCTTTCGTAGACCGCGGCCACCGCGCCCCGGCGCACGGCCGAGGCGCGCGGATCGTGGCGCGGCGAGGCCGGGTCGTGGTCGCGCCAGAAGTGGTGGCAGACCGTATCGCTCTCGGAGAAGACCACGATGCACAGCTGCGGCGCGCGCCCGGAGCGTTCCATCCGGCCCAGGGCCTCCAGGGCGAAGGCCGTCTTGCGCTCGACGCGCTCCAGCAGAAGCCTCACCGCTCGCTCGTGCCAGCCTTCGGCACCCGCCGTCTCGTCCAGGTCCGCGGTCATCCAGGGCCCGACGCGCTGGGCCACCTCGGAGTAGAGGGCCGGGTCGCTGGTACGCGACGGATCGCTGCCCCGGGACACCGGCGCGTCGAAGCCCGCCACCACCAGCCCGTCCACGGACTCCGGCGGCCAGGTGGTGGGCATGCCCAGGCACAACACGCGCCCGGCCTTCTGGGCGGTGCGACCCAGCAGGGTGGCGCCGCGGCGGTCGTGCGCGTTGGTGAAACGGATCCGATAGGCCCCGGGCTGCTTCTGGGTGAAGTCGAAGAGCCCGTGGCGGCCGGGCTCGAGCCCGGTGAGGAAGCTCGACCAGGCCGGGAAGGTCATGGCGGGCACCGTCGAGAGCAGCGGCGCGTGCCCCCCCTCGGCCATCCACGCCGACAGGTGGGGCAGGCGTCCGGCTTCGGCCAGCGGCCGGATCACGTCGAACGCGGCCCCGTCCAGGCCGATCACCAGCGCCCGTCGGCTCACGCCAGGTTCCCGACGATGGCGTCGGTAATCGCGTCGAGGTCTGCGCTGCCGCCCAGGTCGCGGGTGCGGTTGGCGGGGTCGATCAGCGTGGCTTCGACGGCGCGCTCCACGTTTGCGGCTGCGTCGGTCTCGCCCAGGTATCGCAGCATCTCCGCCGCCGAGAGGATCAGTGCCACCGGATTGGCGACGCGCTTGCCCGCGATGTCGGGCGCCGAGCCGTGCACGGCCTCGAACACCGCGCAGTCCTCGCCCACGTTGATGCCCGGCACCACGCCCAGCCCGCCGACCAGGCCCGCGCACAGGTCCGAGAGGATGTCGCCGTAGAGGTTCTCCAGGAGCAGGATGTCGAAGCGTGTCGGGTCGCGCACCAGCTGCATGGCGCAGTTGTCGATGATGATCTCGTCGTACGCCACGTCCGGGTGGTTGCGGGCGACGCGTCGCGCGCACTCCAGGAAGAGGCCGTCCGAGAGCTTCATGATGTTGGCCTTGTGCACCGCGGTCACGAGGCGCCGGCCGTCGCGCTTGGCCACGAGGAAGGCGTGCTCGGCGATCCGCAGCGAAGCGCGCTCGGTCACGATCTTCAGGCTCTCCACGATGCCCGGCGCCACGCGGTGCTCCAGGCCGGAGTACAGGCCTTCGGTATTCTCGCGCACCACCACCAGATCGACGTCCTGGTAGCGGCTCTCCACGCCGGGCAGGTTGCGGACCGGTCGCACCGAGGCGTAGAGGTCCAGGGCCTGGCGAAGCAGCACGTTGGCGCTGCGGAAGCCTTCGCCCACCGGGGTGGTGAGGGGGCCCTTGAGGGCCACTCCGTTGCGGCGGACCGAGTTCAGGACCTCATCCGGGAGCGGGGTGCCGAACTTGGCGATCACCTCCGCCCCGGCCTCGACCCGTTCCCAGGCCAGGGCCACGCCCGAGGCCTCCACCACCCGGACCGCCGCCTCGCTGACCTCGGGCCCGATCCCGTCTCCGGGGATCAGGGTCACCCGGCGGCGTTCGCTCGACATGCCGGAAGCTTCCTCCTATATTGCGGGCCCTTCGGGGCTCTGGCCCCGATGACCGGACCTCCAGCCCTCGGGCGACCCCCTCCCCCTGGAGAAGCAGCGTGGCGATCGAACTCCTCTGCCGCAAGCTCGGAATGACCCGGATCTACGAGAACGACGGGACCTCCATCGGGGTCACCGTCCTCGAGGCCGGCTCCAACACCGTGGTCCAGAAGAAGACGCCGAAGCAGGACGGCTACTCGGCCGTTCAGCTCGGCTCCATGGACCGCCGGCCCAGCACTGTCTCCGGCGCCCTGCGCGGCCACTTCGAGAAGGCCGGCGTGGCCGTAAAGCGCCACCTGGTCGAGAGCCGGGTCGCCTCCGAGGATCTGGACGGCTACGAGGTGGGCCAGGAGCTGGGCGTGGACCTCTTCGAGGCCGGCCAGACCGTGGACGTGAGCGGCACCTCCAAGGGCCGGGGCACGGCGGGCGTGATCAAGCGCCATAACTTCTCCGTCCACATCGAGGGCCACGGTACCCACGAGAACTTCCGCCACGGCGGCTCCATCGGGGCAGGCTCCTACCCCGGCCGTGTCTTCAAGGGCATGAAGATGCCCGGGCGCATGGGCAACGAGCGGGTCACCACCCGCAACGTCCGAATCGTCCGCGTGGACCCCGAGCGCAAGCTCCTCTACGTGCGCGGCTCCGTCCCCGGCCACCGAGACGGCGTAGTCCGCGTCCGCTCCGCGGTCGGCCAGGGGTCGTAGCCCCTCGCAGGTGGCCGAGTTGCCCGATCCTGTGGCCCGCAAGCCCGAGGCGACGGAGCCCGCCAATGCTTCGCAGTCCGACGAGGGCGCGCAGCGAGGCGAAGCCGAGCGAAGGGCCTCGTCCGGCTAAGGATTGGCCATG
>JAFDET010000360.1 GCA_019310195.1 Deltaproteobacteria bacterium | reverse complement strand
CACCCGGCGCCCCGTCCTCGAGTTCGCCGCCAGCGCCCCCACTGACCTGCATTCATGGAGGTCCCCTTTCTTAGTCCCCTTTCTTAAACTGGGGGGGTGGCTTGTCTGGAGTTCTTCTTCGACTGTTCCAGTCCCTGGACCTACCTGGCGTTCCACCGCATCGAGGCGCTGGCTGCGGAGGCCGACGCGGAGCTGATCTGGCGTCCCATCCTGGTGGGGGGCGTCTTCAATAAGGTGCACCAAAGCGTCTATGAGCAGCGCGCCAAGCCGGTGCCGGCCAAGGCTCGCTACCACGCCAAGGATCTTCAGGACTGGGCGCGGCTCTACGGGCTGAAGATCGGCTGGCCGACCGTGTTTCCGGTGAACAGCGTGAAGGCCATGCGCGGTTGTCTGGCGGCGGAGGAAGCCGGATGCCTGCCGGACTTTGCGCGCGCCGTCTTCGAGGCCTATTGGGGCCGCGACGAGGACGTGTCGCGCGAGGACGTGCTCGGGCCGCTGGCGGCGGGTGTGGGTCTCGACGCGGCGGCCCTGCTGGCGCGGATCGCCGAGCCCGAGCTGAAGGCGAAGCTGCGGGCCAACACGGACGAGCTGATCGGGCGCGGTGGCTTCGGCTCGCCGACGATGTTCGTGGACGGCGACGACATGTACTTCGGCAACGATCGTCTTCCGCTGGTTCGCCGGGCTCTTCGAGAGGCGCGCTAGACTGCGCGCCCCATGACTTCCCCCGAACCCGATTCCCTGGCCGGACTCCTGAAGCGATTGACGCTCGAGCCGCTCGACACCGACCTCCTGTTGGGTGAGCCGGGACCGGGCAGCGGGCGGCTCTTCGGCGGCATGGTTGCCGCGCAGTCGGTGATGGCGGCCGGGCGCACCGTGGAGCGCGGCGCCCTGCACTCGCTGCACGCCTACTTTTTGCGACCGGGCCACCACGATGCCCCGTTGCGCTTCCTGGTGCACCGGATCCGGGACGGACGGACCTTCACCACACGCCGGGTGGTCGCCCATCAGGGCGGAGAGGCGATCTTCAACCTGTCGGCCAGCTTTGCGGTGCCCGAAGAAGGCATCTCGCACCAGGACGAGCCCATGCCCGAGGCGCCGCCGCCCGAGGAGCTGCCGGACTCGGAGGCCGACCGGGCGCACCGGATGGGACACTCCCCTCCGCGGGACGAGAGCCCGATCGAGGTGCGCATCTGCGATCCGGACGATCCGGAGGGCGGACCCCAGCCGCCCCGCAAGCGCATCTGGTTCCGGCCCCGGGGCCCGCTGCCCGAGGATCCGCTGATCCACACGGCGGTGCTGGTCTACGCCAGCGATCGGGCGTTGCTGTCCACGGCCGCCCGGCCCCACGGGCTTCCCTGGAAGCGCCGGCGCGGGGCCAGCCTGGACCACGCCCTGTGGATCCACCGGCCGGTGCGCTTCGACGACTGGCTGCTGTACGCCATGGAGAGCCCGGTGGCCCACGCGGCCCGGGGCCTGTGCTTTGGGTCCATCTACGGGTCCGACGGGCTCCGGCTGGCCAGCTCGGCCCAGGAGGCCCTGATTCGCGTCCCGCGGGGGGACTGAAGCCTCTCGCTGCCGGCGAACCTTCCCGGAGGCCCGTCCGTACTACGGGTCGGCGGCGACGCCGCCTTACCGGGAGGGAGCCCATGGAGAGCCGATCCAGCCACCCCCGCCTGCGAGGTCCGCGCGGCCTGCGCGATCCCCGGGCCTGGCACCGCGACTACGCGGGCCGCCGCTTCGCCGGGGTCTGCGCGAGCCTGGCCCAGAACCTGGAGGTGTCGGTCACCGCGGTGCGCTTGGCCTTCGTGCTGCTGGCCCTGATCCACGGAATGGGCTTCATCCTCTACGCGGTGCTCTGGGCCCTGCTGCCCGGCGGCCCGGGCGAGCCCGCCGCCATGGATCGCTGGCTCCGCGCCCTGCGGCGTTTTCTGGGGGACGATGACGAGGCCGTGCGCACGGGCGCCGACTCCGACTTCCACTACGAGTACGAGCCCGACTACGACGGGGAGGACGAACGATGACCGCTGCCGACCTGGGCCGCATGGCGGGCGGGGCCGTGCTGGTGCTGCTGGGCACCGTGATGATCGTGACCCCGGGGCCCGGCATCCCCCTGATCCTGGTGGGGCTGAAGCTCCTCGGCGTGGGGTCCGGGTAGCGGCGGCTCGCGTGATCTCCGTCACCGCCCCGGCGCGCTGACGGGCGTACGCTCCCGGGTGACGGGCGCGCGGGCGCCCCCACGCAGGAGGCTCGGGTGAGACGCTCCACCCTCGGTGCCGCGGTCCTCGTCGTGGTCGGACTGATCTCCTTGGCCGTGCCGCTGTCCGGCTGCGAAGTGGTCCGGGTCAGCGTGATCATCCCCGACTTCGACAGCGGCCGCGTCCAGGGCGTCACCTTCTGGCGCCACGAGTCCGGTGGCTACGTGGAGGACGGCCGGCTCCTGTTCGAGGCGGTGGAGTACCGCGGCGCTGACGAGCTGATCCGCTACCGCTTCCGCCCCTGCCACGGCGAGCCGTCTCGGATCGCCTACCGGGCCCGCCTGGAGCGCTCGGTCACCGATCCGGACGTGGTGCTGATCGAGCTGCTCTACCCGCGCCGCTCGCGTCCGGGCGTATTCCGGATCTCGGCGTTCAACTCCGGCGGCGAGTCGCCCATGACCGAGGCGTCGGTGAACCTCTAGCCGGCATCCGTGTCGAAGCTGCCGTGGCGGCCGGCGCCTCGGGCGAAGCGCGTCGCTCCCTCGCGGGTCTCGCCGCTGGCGATCGTCTCGATGCCCAGCTCGTACTCGCGGCGCAGCGCCGCCTCTTCGTCGAGCGCCCACTGGTCGTAGGCCGAGCGGCGGTCCCCCCGCATGCAGAGCTGC
>JAFDET010000359.1 GCA_019310195.1 Deltaproteobacteria bacterium | reverse complement strand
GCGAGGGTCCGCCCGAGGTGACCTGGTAGTCCAGCTGACCGTAGTTACCGGCCAGCTGGATCGACTTCGGCAGCCCCACCAACATGGCGTCGTGGGACTTCCAGTTCTTGAACTGATAGGGCTCCCACATGTAGATCACGACCTGGTCCTTTCCCACGGCGGCCGAGGTCGAGACCATCATCTCCGTCTCGTCCAGGTCGTTGAACATGCGAACGGTCTCACCGTCCTCGATGCCCCGCTCGGCGGCCACCTGGTCGTTCAGGAAGAGCACGGGCTGACCGCGATGCAGGCGCATGAAGTGGGGGTTGGCGGCCTGCAGGCAGTGGATGCTCCCACGGATGTGTCCGCTGATCAGCCGGAAGGGGTGCATGCCACCGATCGGGGGCGTCTCCTTGTGGGTCGGCAGGGCCTCCCCCGCCTCCAGGAACCACTCATGGTCGATGTAGAACTGCGCCCGGCGCGCATAGGTGGGATAGATGAGCTTGTCGTCCACGTGCCAGCGCAACGAGTAGAAGGGGCCGTCGGGGTCGACCTCGTTGGCGGCGGCGTGCCCCGCGTAGCCCTTTCCGATCCCGGCCACCCTCACCTGGCCCTCCTGTCGCAGTCGCTCGTAGTCGAAGCCTGCAGGGAAGACGCCCGTGTTCTCGGCGATCGCCACGAACTCTCGCACCACGTCCTCGTGGCTGGTCAGGTGGCCATCCATGGTGAAGCGTTTGTGAAGATCCGCGTAGCGCTGGGTCTCGCCCCTGCGGTCGGCGAAGGACACAAGGCCCCGAGCGGCCGCTCGCTCCGCGATCTTCTTCATCAGCCCGGTGAAGATCTCCCACTCGGGCCTGGCCTCCCCCTGCGGCTTCACCGCCTGTTCGATCAGGCACGTGAAGGGATTCATGCCGAAGGTCAGCGTCATGTCGGCCTTCTCGTAGTACCAGGCCGCCGGCAGCACGATGTCGCAGTACATCGCGGAGGAGGAGAGCCGGGTCTCCACGGCAACGAGCATCTTCAGCTTGTGAAAGAGCGTCTCCACGTAGGTCTGCTGGGCGCTGCGCTCGCGACGCAGGGGGTTGTGCGCCATCAACATCAACACCTGGGGCGGCTGGTCCGGCCCCGGTCCGGTCAGCCTCTCGTCCCAGTAGCCGCGCTCGACCGACTCCTTCAGGTACTGGCCGAACGTCCGGTCGAGCGAGGGGTCCTGCCACTCGGGACGGTCCCACAGCTCGTCGTAACCCGAGTGGTTGTACATATGGAAGACCGGCATCACCGAACCGAAATCCTTGGCGGCCTCCTGCTGGAGGGCGATGCTCACCATTTCGTCGCTGATCGCCGGATCCTTCCACTTCATCCACAGCGACCTGGCGATGGCCGGGGCCAACAGACGCCACAGTCCCCAACGCTCCAGCGGCGCGTCCATGGCGCTCAGAGCCTGAAACCCAGCCTCGGGGATCAGGAAGCAATTGAAGCCCGTACCCGGCTTGCCCCAGTTACCCGTGAGCCCCATCGCCAGCAGCAGGCTTCGCTCCATCAGGTCGCCGTGGTACTGCTTGGCGGATGTGAAGCCGATGAAGCTGCAAGTGCGTTTGCTGGCCACCTTGCGCGCGAAGCCGCGGATGACGTCCGGATGGATGCCGCAGACCTCGGAGGCCTGCTCGGGGCGGTGCTCACGATCGAGCTTGGCCCGCAGCAGCTCGAAGGCAGGAGTGACCTCCACCTCGCTGCCGTCGGCGAGCTTCGCCTGATGGCTCCCGCCGAGGGCCTGCACGCCGTCGAACTTCAGACTGCCACGCGGGGCCTCTGCGATCCGGCCGGATCGCTCGTCGAAGAAGTAGAGCTGGTCCTCCCGACCCCCGTCGACCTCCGAGGCCCGCAGATAGCGCCCTGTGTCCTTCCGAACCAGGATCGCGAGGTCGGTCTGCTCCCGCACGAAGTCGGACTGGTGGAGGCCCTCCTTCACGATCACCTGAGAAACGGCCAGCCAGAACGCGGCGTCGGTGCCCACGCGCAGGGGGAGGTGCGAGTCGGCCGCCAAGGCGGTGGCATTGTAGTCCGGTGCCAGCAGCACGACGTCGCTGCCGTTGTAGCGCGCCTCGGTGATGAAGTGGTAGATCGCCGGCCAGGTGTACGAGGGATTGGCATTGGTGAGCACGATCAGCTCGGCGTCGAAGAAGTTGTCGGCCGTGTAGCCCAGGTGCATCTTGCCGAAGGTCTGGCGCAGGCCCTTGAGATCGTCACCAATCGCGACGTTCATATCCGGCATGATGGCGCCGAGCAGGCGGGTGACGCGCATGGCGGCATCGAGCGCGACAGTGCCCGCGTGGATGTGCGGCGCATCGAAGACGAAGCTCTCGGGGCCCTGGCTCTGGTGAGCGTCCAGGATGGCGTCGGCCACCTCACCGAGTGCTTCGTCCCAGCTGATGCGCTTCCACTTCCCTTCGCCTCGCTCCCCCACCCGCTTCAGCGGAAAGCGCACGCGCTCGCCGCTGGCGAGCAGCTGGTGGAAGCCGCAGCCCTTTTGGCAGCCCTGTGGATTGAAGTCGGGGTAGGCTGGGTTCGATGCGTCGGATCGCGCCGTCTGCTCCTCGCGCCAGACCACTCCGTCCCGCGAGTAGACGCGGAAGGAGCAACCGCCGGGGGCGCACTGGTTCGTGTGAGAGCCCCAGTGGACCGCGTCCCAGTGCCACTCGTTGCGGTAGACATCTTCCCACGAGCCGTAGCTCACGGCCGCGTCCACGGAGCCGGACTCCGCGGAGGCCGCGCCGGGCGCGAGGCCCTTCAGATGGAAGAGGCTCAGCGACAGGCCCATGGCGCCGGCCGCCTTCAAGAAGTCCCGCCGGTGGATGCTCCCCGGCCACTCGCGCGCGTTGACCGACGTTGT
>JAFDET010000358.1 GCA_019310195.1 Deltaproteobacteria bacterium | reverse complement strand
TTGGGAACGAGCTAGTGTCCTGTCTCAGAAGTTCGCCGACATTCGGCCGCCGCTACGGGCCGCTGGCTGCGTTCCGCTCCCTGCGGCGTAGGCCCGCTATGCCTCGGTCGCGCGTCTTGCCAGCAGCCCGTATCGGCGCCCTCGGTGTGACGCCGAACTTCTGAGACAGGACACTAGAGCGAGTGCGCTGCCCGGACCAGATTGCGCATCAGCTCGATGGCCTCGTCGTGGGGCACGCGGCCGCAGCCGCACGAAGACGAGACCAGCAGCCGTTCGGCCGGCAGCACGCGCAGCAGCGCGTCGATCCGTTCGCGCAGCTCGGCTTCACTCTGGGGTTTCGCCTTCACGTCGGCGATCCCGGCGATCACTTCCATCGAGTCCGGAATCTCGGCCAGGAGCGCATGCTCGGCCCACTGGCCGGCGTAGGAGCACTCCACGTGGACGCGGTCGACCTGGCCTTCCAGGGCCTGGAAGAGCGGAATCAGCTGGCGCAGGTGCTGCTCCTGGGTGGCCGGGCGGCGGCCCATGTCCCCCAGACAGAAGTGGACCGTGCGGCGCACGGCCTGGACGGCGCGGAATGGATGGACGATCCAGGGCGCGAGGTCTTCGGCGCTGCGGCCCCCGGTGACCAGCGCCACCGCTTCGAAGGGCGCGTCCAGCTGGATCTCGGCCGCGCCGGCGGCGGCCATGTCGAGCACCTCGGCCTCGACCAGGCCCGCAATGTTCTCCATCTGCTCCTGCAACCGGGGGTCGCTGAAGAAGGAGAGCGTCATGGTCAGCGGCGAGGGCACCGCCACCTTGTCCAGGTCGGGCTGGATCGCGCGCTCGCGCCGGTAGGCCAGTGCGTGGCCCGTGCCCCGTGGCGCGGAGAGGTCGCCGACGATGCGGTAGCGGCCCGTGCCCTCGACGCCGGCCCGGTGGTCGCGCTTCCGCACGGCTTCCAGGCCCGCCAGCCGCGGCGGAACGTGGTGCACGAAGTCGGGGGCGAAGACCTCGCCGCCCATGATCTGGTCCAGGCCGCACGCGCGCTGCTCGTCCATGGTGATGCGCGCGGCGGCCTGCAGCACATCGTGGGCCGCCTCGTCGCTGAGCGCGCCCTTGTAGTAGTCGGTGAGTCGGGGCTTGAGGCCGAAGGGGATGGGCCAGCTTCCGACGACGGTGGTGCGGATCATGTCTGTGCCTCGAGCGCCTCGCCTACAGCGGCAGCGTCAGCTCTTCCAGGGTCTGCGGGGCGTGGGTGAGGCTCAGGCAGCCGTCGTCGGTGATCAGCACCGTGTCCGAGTACCGGAATCCGCCCTGGCCGGGGATGTAGATGCCCGGCTCGATGCTGATCAGCATGCCGGGCTCCAGATCACGGGAGTAGCCGTCGGCGAGATAGGGGGCCTCGTGTCCGGTGATCCCGAAGCCGTGTCCGGTGCGGTGGAGGATCTGCTCGCCATAGCCCCGGTCGAAGATGACCTTGCGCACCGCGCGGTCGACCTCGCCCATGTCGGCGCCCGGTCGCGCCAGCTCGTAGGCGCGGCTTCGCGCCTCCAGCATCGCATCGAAGGGCGCCCGGGCATCGTCGGGGACGTGACCCAGGAAGAAGGTGCGCTCCAGCTCCACGCCATAGCCGTCCACCTGGCAGAAGGCGATGGTGACGTGGGGGCCGCCGTCCTCGATCTGCGTGCCGAAGGTCGGGATCAGGTGCGGATCGTGGGAGATGGACGGCGGCCAGACGGCGCCGACGGTGCGAGTGACCACGAGGTTGGCGTGCGGAATGTCGCCCAGGATCCGGGCCATCATCGCCTGGGACGAGGCCGCGTAGAGCGCGCCGACGACGGTGCCGGGACGTGCGTTCTCCAGGAGCTTTTCGTGGCCCAGCTCGACGACACGGCAAGCGTGGACGTTGCGGCCGATCTCGTAGGCCGACTTCACGATGCGCACGTCGTCGATGATGTCGCTGATGACCGTGGTGCCGGGCGTGCGCTCGCGGATGCCGGACGGCATCGCGGGCTCGATGCCCACGCGTGCGCCGGCGTCGACGACCTGCGCGTACACGTCCCACCAGTTCTCGCCTTCCGGGGCCGGGAACTCGTAGTAGGTGGCGTACTCCAGGTCGCAGCGGGCACGTGCCCGGACGTGGCTGGTCTCGAGCAGCGGAGCCACGATGGTCGGCGTCCCCTGCGGCGGGATCACCAGCAGAAACGGCCGCTCGTGGACGTTGTTGGCGAAGTTCGTCAGGTAGTAGACGTTGACGGGGTCGAAGCTCACGTAGGCGTCGAGCCCCTCGGCGCGCATCCGGCTCTGGACCCGAGCCAGCCGGGCGGCGAGCTCGTCCTTGCCGGGGGGCTCGGTGATGGGGTCGGGCAGGGGGGCTCCGGAGATCGTGGGGGGCATGGCGCTTCGGCTCCTCGATGCTCGGCTCGATTCCTGGGAATCGGGCCCTATCTTCGAAGCACTACGATACCCCTTCGATCCGACCGGAAGGAGATGGGATGAGCCGCTGGGGAATCCCCGCCGCTGCAGCGGATCTGCACGCCGACGCGTTGGTCTGGGACATGACGCTTCCGATCATCACGCCCGGGACCCCGGAGCGGAAGGCGGGGCTGTTCTCTCGTGCCGCCGCCGCCGGGGTCGACTTCCTGTCGATCACCCTGGCCATCGACGGCATGGACTTCCGGGCCGCTGCGCAGCAGGTCGCCATCCACCGGGCCCTCGTCGCCGAGCAATCGGACGCCTGCGCCCTGGTGGACTCCACGGAGGGCGTGCTGGAGGCACGCGGGGCGGACAAGCTGGCCGTCGGCTTCCACTTCCAGGGGACGGCTCCCTTCGAGGACGAGCTGGCGTGGGTGGATCTCTACTACCAGCTCGGCATTCGCCACGCGCT
>JAFDET010000120.1 GCA_019310195.1 Deltaproteobacteria bacterium | reverse complement strand
GCTGGTAGTCAACCTACGGGACAGTCCCATTAGTTTCCGCTCACGTCGTGAGAGGAAACTAATGGGACTGTCCCGTAGGTTGACTACTCGACGTTGCGGGGGCGGACGGCGTAGAAGAGGCAGTCGAGCTGGGCCACCGAGGGGGCGGTGGTCATCATCATAGGCACCAACTCGCGGCGCGTCTGGAGCATGCCGTCGCGAGCCACGAAGAGCTGCTGCGATACGTCCACGTCGTCGGCTCCGTGGGCTTCCACCGGCCACGGCGAGCCGTCGCGCAGCCAGCCCACCGGGGTGCCCGGCGCCACGCGCTCGAAGTTGTGCCGGTCGATGTCGCCCACCACCGTGAAGTCGGCGCCCGGCTGCGCCGCGTCGGCGAAGGCCACCTCGGTTCCCGGCGCCAGGCGGATGCGCACGGGCTCGTGCAGGATCTGGAGCGGCCGTTCTTGCTTCCAGGGGATGCGGTCCGTCTCGAAGTAGCGCGACACCAGCTCGAAGGCCGCCGCGTCGGCAAGCGGATCCCCTGCGCGGCCGCACTCCAGGGCGATGCCCGGGAAGTCGTCCTCGGTGGCCTCGATCAGCGTGCCCAGGCGCAGGTTGCAGTCCACGAAGCGCTCGGCGAACCAGCCGCACAGGGCCAGGCGCTCGGGATCCGTGCGCGTGGCGACGGCGTAGGGCGGATTGTGTCCCGTGTTGTTGTGGACGTCGATCAGTGCCTCGCACGCGTGGTCGCGCAGCCGGCGCAGCAGCGCCTCGGCCAGCTCGCCCTCGTGTCCCTCGTAGGGCGCCTGGAAGCAGCGGTTCAGGTCGCGCGAGCCGTGGAGCATGCGCTGGGCGAAGCCGGGCGCGGCACGCGCCGCGTCTACGGCGCCCACGAAGCAGAGCATGTCCACCGCCGGCTGGGCGTCGCTGCGCAGCCAGCGGTGCAGGGCCCGCACGCCCGAGGGCTCGTTGCCGTGCAGCAGGGTCGAGAAGGCCCGGATCCGGCTGCGGTCGCGTCCCGCTAGATGCACCAGGGTCGGTCCGCCCAGGCGCGCCAGGAACGCCTCCACCGTGTCGGGCAGGGCCTCCCGCGCGGGCGCCTCGAGCACCCGCAGCGTCGGCCGCTCTTCCTCGCTCACGAATCCAGCGGCCAGCGGTGCACGGGCTCGCCGGAAGCTGCGTTCTCCAGGTAGCGCTCCAGCATCGCCGCCAGCGCGGCCTCGCGGGGACGGTCGCGCTCCAGCCGCTCGAGCACGCAGCGCTGCCAGTGCGCGCCGGTCTGGCAGGTCTCCAGCCGCTCGGCCACCACGCCCAGCAGCTTGTCGGCCTCCTCGGCATCAACGCCCACCACGTCGAGGCCGGCGCGCGCCGTCGGCAGCAGATCGAGCAGCAGCGCCCGCGCCGGAATGGGCTGGGGCGAGGGCGGCGTGTGCGAGGGCCACAGCAGCATCGCCTCCAGGCCGTGCTTGGCGGCCCGGTAGCTGTTGCGCTGGGCGTTCTCGAAGGGCAGGGCGGTGGTCATCCAATCCACCTGTTCGCGCAGGCCGAAGGTCAGCCCCACCAGCAGCGCCATGTTCGCCTGCATGTCGATCACCGACGGGCCGGAGGGAAGGCAGCGCAGCTCGATGCGCAGGTGGCCGCCCCCCTTCGGGTCGTAGATGGCGCGGTTCCAGCGCCACACCGTGCCGTGGTGCAGGCGCAGCTCCTCCAGGATGGGCGTCTCGCCGCGGCGCACCGCAGCCACCGAGTCTTCTCGACCCACCACCGGCAGCAGCGGCGCGTGCAGCGCCACCGTCTCGGTGAAGAGCTCGAGCGCACCCTCGCGCACCCATCCGTTGCCGAAGGAGACGCGGGCCGGGCGCCAGGACTCGGTCACCTCGTCGCGCTCGTCCACCGCCTGCTTGAAGAGCGGGATGCGCGTCTCCTCCCACAGCCGGTGGCCCAGAAAGGTCGGGCTGTTCCCGGCGATGGCCAGCACCGGCCCCGTTGCGATCTGCGCCGCATTGAAGGTGTCGGCGAACTCGCTCGGCGAGACCCGCACGTGGAGCTGGAGCGAGGTGTTGGCGCCCTCGAAGGTCACGTCGTCGCAGGTGATGTCCAGCGGATCCGGCCCGTCGATGACCACGTCGAAGCCGCCGTGGCGCAGGCGCCGGATCCCCTTGGAGAGGGCCCGGAAGCGCGCCACATCGGTCAAGGCCTCGGACTGCACGTCCTCGGCGCGCAGGGTCGGCAGGATGCCCACCGCCGCCACGCGCCCGCCGTGGGCCCGGGCCGCCTGGTTCAGCCGCTCCAGCAGCTCTTGGATCTCGGCGCCCAGAGCCGTGAAGGGCGACCCGGCCAGGGGGCGCGGCGTGGTCATGAACTCCAGGTTGAAGCGGTTGAGCTCTACGGTGACGCGCTCGTCGTCGCAGGCCTCCACCACCTCGAGGTTGCGGAGAAGGGGGCGCCCGTCGGCGTCCACCAGGCAGAGCTCCACCTCCGCCCCCACCGAGGGCGGGCCCTCGCCGAAGCCGGGTCGGGCCACCAGCTCTCGCAGGGCCTGGAGGTCCTGCTGGAGCAGCTCGACGAAGTGCTCGTAGTCGGCCTCGTCGAAGTCTTCGCGGTCGATGTCCTGGCCCATCGCGACGCACGGGTAGCGCCCCGGACCGGTGGCCACCAGCGGGGAAGATGAATCCCCACGGGGACCCCGATCCTGATGGTGTATCACGTCGTGTTGCATTGCGTGACACGGCGTGATACAAAGCCGTGATGGACTGGGACAAATTCGAAGAACGCCACAAGGAACGAGAACAACGACGCCGCGAGCGCAGCAGCCGCCGCGCACGCCACCGGGCCCGCCGCCGACACGGGCACGACGATCCCAAGGAGCGGGTCTTGCACACGCGCATCTCCGAGCAGCTCTCCGACGACATCCGCAAGGTGGCCGAGGACCTGCGGGTTCCGGTCTCCAACCTGGTTCGCAACGTGCTGGAGGAGGCCTTCAGCGTCGTCGAGACGGTGAGCGAGAACGTGGGCGACCTGCTCGGAGACGTGCTCGACGAGGCCGAGGTGGTGCGCCGCCGCTACCGCGGACGCCAGCGAGATTGGGACGCCGACGACGAGCCGCTGGAGGACGAGGAGGCGGCCCCGGAGCGTGAGGCCGCCCCCGACGACGGGAGCGCCGACACCGCCCGGACCGACGCCCCCTCCGAGCCCGCGCGGCCCGCCTTCGCCGAGGTGCTGGGCTGGCAGCCCATGCTGCTCAACCGCAGCGCCGAGTGCGCCGACTGCGGCCGCGAGCTGCCCCGCGGCAAGAAGGCCTTCGTGGGCATGACGGGCTCCGGCCTGTCCTCCACGTTGCTCTGCCGCCGCTGCACCGGGGCCCGCGGCTAAGGGCTAGACTCCCGCCCCCATGGGCCTTTCTCGCCACGCCAGCCGAATCGCGGCCGTCGCCGTCTTCGTGACTCTGGCTTCCGCCGTGATCGGGAGCGGGCACCTCTACATCGCGCGCCGGCTCGTGGTGGACCCGGATCTGCCGGAGCCCTGGCGCGGCCTGGGCCTGGCGGCCATCGCCGCCGGCTTCGGCCTGCTCTTCCTCCAGCCCATCGGCGAGCGCCTGCTGCGCCCGCCGGCCTCGCGCTGCATCGCCTGGCCGGCCTCGATCTGGATGGGCTTTGCCTTCCTTACCGTGGTGCTGCTGGGCCTGAGCGACGCCGCCCTGTGGCTGGGCGGCGCCGCCGCCAACGCAGCCGGGGCCGCGCTTCCCCAGGCCGGCTCGGCGGCCGGCGCCCGCGCCGCGCTGGTGGCAGGGCTGGCGGCGGTGATCGGCCTGTTCGCCCTGCGCTCCGCACTGCGACCGCCCCAGCTCCGGCAGGTGCAGGTGACGCTGCCGCGCTGGCCATCCTCTCTAAACGGCTTCCGCATCCTCCAGATCAGCGACATCCACATCGGCCCGATCCTGGGCCGGCGCTTCGCCGCCGACCTGGTCCGCCGCGTCAACGCGCGCAGCCCGGATCTGGTGGCCGTGACCGGAGACCTGGTGGACGGCAGCGTGCGCACCTTGTCCGACGAGGTGGCGCCCTTCGCCGACCTCCAGGCGCGCCACGGCGTCTACTTCGTGACCGGCAACCACGACCACTACTCCGGCGCCAGCGCCTGGGCCGACCGCGTCGCGGAGCTGGGCCTGCGCCCGCTGCGCAACGAGCGCGTCTCCATCGAGCGCGACGGCGCCGCCTTCGACCTGGCCGGCGTGGACGACCACCACGGCAGCTGGATCGGCGACGGCGGCGGCGAAGACCTGGAGCGCGCCCTGGCGGGCCGCGACCCGGAGCGCCCCATCATTCTACTGGCCCACGACCCGTCCACCTTCAAGCGCGCGTCGCAGGAGGTGGACTTCCAGCTCTCGGGCCACACCCACGGCGGCCAGATCTGGCCCTTCGGCTACCTGGTGCGGCTGGCCATCCCGTTCGTGGCCGGCCTCTACCGCCGCGGTCGCGCGTGGCTCTACGTCAGCCGCGGCAGTGGCTTCTGGGGGCCGCCCATGCGGCTCTTCGCTCCCGCCGAGATTACCGAAATCGAACTGCGCTCCGGCGCCGAGGCCTGACCATGCTGCATCGGACCGACGACCTCCGCATCCAGAACATCCGCCCCCTGCTGCCTCCGGCCATCCTGATGGAGGAGCACCCGCTCACCGAGAAGGGCTCCAGCTGCGTGGCGCGCGGGCGCGAGCAGGCCGCGGACATCCTGCACGGGCGCGACGACCGCCTGCTGGTCGTGGTGGGGCCGTGCTCGATCCACGATCCCGAAGCGGCCATCGAGTACGCCACCCGGCTGCACGCCGTCGCCGACGAGCTCTCCAGCGATCTGTTCCTCGTCATGCGCGTCTACTTCGAGAAGCCGCGCACCACCGTGGGCTGGAAGGGCCTGATCAACGATCCGCACCTGGACGAGAGCTTCGTCATCAACGAGGGCCTGCGGAGAGCGCGCGGCCTGCTCTGCCACGTGAACGAGATCGGCGTACCGGCCGGCTGCGAGTTCCTGGATCCCATCACGCCCCAGTTCATCGCGGATCTCGTGGCGTGGGGCGCCATCGGGGCGCGCACCTCCGAGAGCCAGGTGCACCGCGAGCTGGCGTCGGGCCTGTCCATGCCGGTGGGGTTCAAGAACGCCACCGACGGCGGCATACAAGCCGCGATTGACGGCATGCGCTCCGCCGCCCACCCCCACCACTTCCTCTCGGTCACCAAGCAGGGCGTGGCGGCCATCGTGGGCACGGCGGGCAACGCCGATACCCACGTGATCCTGCGCGGCGGCGAGTCCGGGCCGAACTACGACCTGGAGAGCATCGCGACCACCCGCGCGAAGCTCGAGTACGCGAAGATGCCACGGCGCATGATGATCGACTGCAGCCACGCCAACTCCGGCAAGGACCACGCCCAGCAGCCTGTGGTCGCCTCGGAGCTGGCCGGGCGCATCGCCGCCGGCAGCGACGACGTCATGGGCGTGATGCTCGAGAGCTTCCTGGTGGACGGCAACCAGAAGCTCGACCCGCGCGGCGAGCTGGCCTACGGCCAGAGCATCACCGACGCTTGTCTGGGCTGGGACAGCACCCTGCCGGTGCTGCGCCAGTTGGCGGAGGCCGTGCGGAGCCGACGCACCTAGAAGGGCGAGGTAGCATCGCCGCCATGCGCCACCGGGGGGGTCCATTGGCGCCGCAGTCGCGCGGAGTTCGCACGGCGCGGCGGCTGCTGCTGGCGGCCGCCGGCGCGCTGCTCCTCTACCTGCTGCTGGCGCCCAAGCCCTGGAGCGCGTCCACGGGCTACGGCTTCTTCGCCAGCGCCCAGCGGCCCATGGTGGACGTCATCCTGATCGGCTTCTGGTGGATGGCGATCCCCAACGCGCTGCTGTGCCTGGCCCTGGCGGCCACGGCCGGCTTCTGGGCCGGCCCGGCGCAGACCCCCGCCTGGCCCGAGGCCCCGGCGCGGCCCCGCCGCGGCGGCGTGCTCTTCTGGACGCTGATCCTGCTGGCCGCGCTGTTGGGCGGCACGCTGCGCTGGAACCTGGCCCACGGCAGCCTGTGGTGGGACGAGGCCTGGACCGTCAAGCGCGCCGTGGTCGGCCACCGCGAGCCCATCCCCGAGGACCCCGCCCAGCTCTCGTTCCGCCAGGTGCGCTGGCACTGGACCTTCTTCCACTACAAGAAGCCCACCAACCACGTGCTCTACAGCGCGTCGGCACGGGTCTCCAACTCTGTGTGGCGTGCCTGGAACGGGCGCGAGCCCTGGGCCTTCGACGAGTTCGCGCTGCGGCTCCCGGCCTACGTAGCGGCCGTGGCCTCGATCGTGGCGCTGGGCTTGCTGCTGCGAAGCTGGGTCTCGCCGGCGGTGGGCGTGGCGGGCGCGTTCCTGCTGGCGCTGCACCCATGGCACGTGGAGCACGGGCCAGAGCTTCGCGCCTACGGCTACGTGGGCCTGCTGGGCATCGCGTCGTGCTGGCTGCTGGTGCGGCTGCTGCGCAAGCCGAGTCCGGGTCGGATCGCGCCCTTCGCGCTGGCCCAGTTCCTGCTGCTGTGGACCCATCCCTTTACGCTGTACCTGGTGGCGTCGCTCGGCCTGGCCGGTGTGGCGGGGCTGGCGCTGCGCGGCGGCGCGCGCCCGGCCGCACGCCTGGCCGCGGCGTTGACCCTGGCCGGCATGGCCTGGCTCCAGGTGATGGCGCCCAACCTGGCGCAGACGCGCATCTGGACCGACGTGAACGAGCCGTCCAAGGGCCGCGTGGTGCAGAGCCGCGCGCTGGATTCGCTGACGGGCTTGGTCTTCGCCGGCCTGCCGCGCAAGTACGGCGTGGACGACCCGGACCGCAACGCCTACCCCAGCGCCGAGAGCCTGTCCGCTCAAAAAGTCTGGGTGGCACCCACGGTGTACGGCGTGCTGCCGCTCCTCACCCTGCTGGGCTTCGCGCGGCTGGTGGCGCGGCGCGGCCCCGAGCGCTGGGCGGCCCTGGGGCTGGGCCTGGCCGTGCCCCTGGCCATCGCCGTCTCCTGGGCCGGGCAGCTCTTCTTCCACGAGCGCTTCGTGTTCTACGCCCTGGTCGCCGTGGTGGTCTTCGTTCCCGTCGGGCTCGAGGGGCTGCTGCGCGGCGCTACGCGCCCCTGGCCGCGCGCGCGCCGGTTCGCCGTGCCGCTGGGACTGGCGCTGGGGCTGCTGGGCTTCCACGCGCTGGTGGAGCCGCGCAACGCGGTGCTGCAGCACTTCCAGTACGCGCCCATGCGCGACGTTGCGGCCTTCACCCGCGAAGCCGCGGGCAACGATCCCCTCTCGGTGATCCGCGTGGGCTACGGCTCGGGCGGCGAGATGCCCGCCCTCTACGACCCCTGGATCACCCGTGTGCGCGACGCCGCGGGCATAGCCGAGGCCATGCGCCGCGCGCGCACCAAGGGCCGCGAGCTGCTGGTCTTCTACGGCTACCCCACCGCGAATCGCCCTCGGCTACCCAGCGGCTTCCAATTGTTGGACGACCGCAGCCTGTTCAACGTGGTGGCCCACTTCCAGGGCGCCGATCCCCACTTCAGCTACTGGGTGCTGCGTTACAGCGGCGCGCTGGTGGAGGGCTGAGCGTGCTGCGCGTTCTCCAGTCGCTATTCCTCGCGTTGGCGGCCACCGTGTTCACGCTCTTCGCCGCGGAGCTGGTCGCGCGCATGCTGGCGCCGCAGTGGGCGCCCCAGCACGCCGAGCGCAGCTTCTGGCGCCACGATGAGCTGCTTGGCTGGTCCCACAAGCCGGGCCAGCGCGGAAAGCTGCGGCATCCGGACTTCACCGTGCGGGTGGCGATCAGCGAGCAGGGCTTCCGCGATGCGGTCTACCCCGTGGAGCGGGTGGAGGGCCTGCGCCGCATGCTGGTGTTGGGCGACTCCTTCGCCTGGGGCTTCGGCGTGGAGCGCGACGAGATCCTCTGGAACCGGCTCGAAGCGCGGCACCCGGGCTGGGAGATCATCAACACCGCCGTCAGCGGCTACGGCACCGACCAGCAGCTGCTCTTCTTCCAGGAGCGCGGGCGCGCGTTCGCTCCCGACGTGGTGGTGCTGCACTTCCACGAAAATGATTTGAACGACGTGGCCGCCGACCGCCGCTACGGCTACCCGAAGCCCCACTTCAGCCTGGGGCCCGAGGGCCTGGTGCTGGGCAACGTGCCGGTGCCGGGGCTCTCGCTGCCCTGGCGCGTGCGCCGCTTCCTGCGCGAGAGCTCCTACCTCTTCAACCGCCTCCAGGCCGTGGAGCAGCTTCTCGACTCCGCGGGGCCGCGGCGCCTGCACGCGGCCGGCGTGGCGCCCGGTGCGGCGCCGCCGGCTCCAGCCCCGACCGATCCGCCGGACAGCCGCGCCGTGTCCGCCGCCCTGCTGGCGCGCCTGGCGCAGGCTTGCCGAGACGCCGGTGCGCAGCTGGTGGTGGTGAGCAGCCCCGCCCCGGAGGAGGTGCGCGTCTGGCTCGCCCGCACGCTCTTCGATCTCGGTGTACCCTACGCCCCGCTCGATCCGGCCTTCCGGGGGCGGCCGCGCGAGGCGTACAAGTTCCCCAACGATCCCCACTGGAATGCCACGGGTCAGGGCATTGCGGCCGACGCCGTGGAGGAGTTCCTGGTTGAGACCGCGATCCTTCCGTAGCGGTGCGATGGTCGCCGTGCTGACCCTGGCAGGGCTGGCGCTGCTGGGGTTCGACTGCGCCCAGGCGCCGGAGCTGCCCGACGAGCTTCCGCCGGCCCCGGCGCCGCCGCCCAGCGTGCGCGGCACGCTGCGTATCTCCGCCTTCGGCCCGGGCCCGGCCGTCCCCGACGGCGCGTCGCTGCTGCACCACTCCGTCTACGTGAACGGCCTGCGCTACTCCGGCCAGGAGGACAACGACCTGCGCGGCTACCTGGACGGGCGCTTCCGCTTCGGCTGGAACCAGCCCACGCAGTACCACGTGCGCGCCGGCCGCTGGAAGCACTCGCAGCGCTGGGGCGAGTACGAGCTCTTCCGCGTGCTCTACCGCTGGGGCGACCTGGGCCTGCCCCGCGACGTCGTGATCGACGACGCGCGGATCCGCATCTTCGTGGAGAAGCCCAGCTTCAACGAAGAGCCGGTCACCGTTCTGCTCTACGAAGACAAGAAGCCCTACGACGTGGGCGAGGGCGGGGTAGAGCGCAACAACATCAGCCCGCCCAAGCCGGGCGAGGTGTGGTGGGGCGAGCTGGCCCACAAGGAGAAGCCTTGGGGCCACCCCGGCGCGGGCTTCGCCTCCGACGTGCATCCCGACGCCGACACCGGCGCCCAGGCCTTGGCGGAAGCCAGGCTGGAGCCGGGCGACGAGGAGATCGTCTTCGAGTCCGCCGCGTTGACTGCCTACGCAGAGCGCTCCG
>JAFDET010000357.1 GCA_019310195.1 Deltaproteobacteria bacterium | reverse complement strand
CGTCACCCGCGAGGCCTCGTACATGAGGTGCGTGTAGCAGGCGCCCTTCTGGCAGCCGCGGGGGTTGAAGTCCGGAACCCCGGGCTCCGACGCCTCGTAGATCGCGTTCTGCTCCTCGCGCCAGGCGATCCCGTTCTTGACGAAGACGTTCCACGAGCAGGTGGAGATGCAGTTGGCGCGTGCGTGAGAGCTGTGCACCACGCTGTCCCAGCTCCACTTTTCGCGGTAGAGGTCGCCGAGCCCGTCGTACACCAGCGGCGGGGCCGGCTCTCCCGGTGCGAGAACCGGCTTCTCCTTCTCCTCCAGCCGGCACAGGCCGAGGCCCAGCGCGGCCACCCCTGCGGCGCCCGCCGCCAAGAAGGTCCGTCGAGAGACGCCCATCGCACGTACATCCGTCACAGTTGTTCTACCTCCACCCGCGTATCCCGGTCCGTGTGGCTGGGCTGCATGCAGATGGTCATGGGTCGCAGGTGGAACTGCCCACCCGAAAGCTCGACCGGATTGAGGGGGCTCGGAATCAGGTTCTGGAAGCCCTTGCCCTTGGCGAACTGGAAGTTCTCCCAGGCGTGATACAGGATCAGCTGGCCGGCCCGAACCGCCGGCGCCACCTTCACCATCACCACGAAGGCGTCCAGGTCGTTGAAGACGCGCACGCGGTCGCCGTCCTTCACGCCGCGCGCCTGGCAGTCCGGGACGCTCATCCACATGACGGGCTCGCCGCGCTGCTGTTGCAGCATCAGCTTGTCGTCCCGCCAGGCGGCGTGGATGCTCCAACGCGTGTGGCCGCCGGTCAGCATCAGGGGGTAGTTCCCGCCCGCCGTGGGCGGATCCTTGTGCACCGGCAGGGTCTCCCCCATCTCCAGGTAGAGGTCCTGGTCCAGGTAGAACTGCATGCGGCGTGACAGGGTGGGATAGGGGTCCTTGTCCACGACGTGCTTGGTGAGGGGCGTGATGGTCTCGCCGGGCTTGAACTCGGTGGCGATTCCGATGGAGGAGATGCTCTTGCCCGGGCCTGAGTGCCGCGCCCAGCCGCGCTTCTTGAGCGTTTCCCACTCCACCCCCTCCAGGTTGGTGGAGTGCTCGATCAGCGCGCCGCACACCTTGTCGTCGTCGGTGTGGCCGAACTCGCCCTTGGACGAGAAGGTGTCGTAGAGGCCCTTGAAGGAGCGCTCCCGGCCGGCCCGGTCCGTGAACTTCTCGGCGCCGCGCGCCGCAGCCCGCCGATCCACCGCCTGGGTGAGCCGGGAGAAGATCTCCCAGTCCGACTTGGCCTCCTTGAAGCTGGTGACCTTCTCGCCCGCGTGGATGAAGGGCACCAGGGGTGTGACCCACTTGTGCTCGGTGCGCTCGTACCAGGCGGCGGCGGGAAGCACGTAGTCCGACCAGAGCGCCGTGGAGGTCATGCGCCAGTCGACGGTCACGATGGTGCGCAGCTTGGGCCACAGGTGCTTCAGCAGCAGCGGGTAGCAGCGGATCCGGCGCAGCGGGTTGCTCACCACCGAGATCATGACGCGCGGGTCGTTGCCCGGCTTGGGCCAGACGTACTGCCAGCCCTTCTCGAGGGACT
The DNA here is from genome assembly GCA_019310195.1 of Deltaproteobacteria bacterium. Taxonomy (GTDB): domain Bacteria; phylum Myxococcota_A; class UBA9160; order UBA9160; family JAFDET01; genus JAFDET01. Next base: position 1,724 of record JAFDET010000357.1, on the reverse strand, counting down.
CGTCCAGCACCTCGCGCACGGGGCGCTTCAGGTGAGGATCCCACTCCTGGAGCTTCTCGCTGGCCTCGAGCAGGCCGCCGTGGATGTACCAGAACATCGCGCCACTGGTGCTGCGGCCCTGCTCGTAGCCCTGCCGGCTGCGCTCGCAGACGATCATCTCCTCGGTGTAGCCGGCCAGCTTGAGCCGGGCCTCTTCGACCAGGCCCAGGGTGGAGATCATCGCCCGCAGGGGCAGGTCGAACATCGAGATCATGAACGGCTCGAGGCCGTCGTTGTTCAGGAACGGGAAGCCGACGAAGCCGCTGCCCTTCTTGCCGTAGTTGCCGCTGAGCGCGAAGACCAGGGCCTGGGCCCGCTCGATCAGGTTCCCGTGGTAGTACTTGCTGAAGTTGCTGGTGGTGGTCATCGCGACGGCCTTGGCGCGGCCGATGAGTCGGGCCAGGTCGCGGATCACCGAGGGGGGCGTCCCGCACAGGGCCGAGGCCTTCTCGGGGGTGTAGTCCACCAGCAGCTCGCGCAGGCGCTGGAAGACCGGGCGCACGCTGACGCTGCTGCCGTCGGCCAGGGTCGCCTGAAAGCTCCCTTCGAGGGAGGGCTCGAGCCCGCCCAGGTCCAGGCTGCGCTTGGGCAGCGAAACGACGCCCTTCTTCGGATCGTGGACGTAGAGGTCTTCGTCGCTCCCACCGTTCTTCAGATCCGAGGCGCGCAGGAAGCGCCCGGTGTCGTCCCGCACCAGCGCCGGAAGATCCGTCTGCTCGGCCACGAAGGCGCGGTCGACGAAACCCTCCTCGATCAGCACCTGGGCGAGGGCGAGGCCCAGCGCCGCGTCGGTTCCGGGCTCCACGGGCACCCAGGAGTCGGCGTGCATGCTGGAGGCGCTGTAGTCCGGGGCGATGCAGACGATCTGGGCGCCCTTGTAGCGCGCCTCGGTCAGGAAGTGGGCGTTGGGGATCTGGGTGTAGATGGGGTTGCCGCCCCAGATCAGGATCACGTCCGAGTGGAAGTAGTCGTCTGCGGAGCGTTCGAAGACGATCTTGCCGAAGGTCTCGGCGGCGCCGCGGTGGCCGTCTCCGATCTCCGTGTTCATGTCCAGGGAGGTCGAGTCCGTCCACGATGGTCTCGACCATCGAGTCTGCGATCTCGTCCAGGGCCTGTTCCCAGGAGATGCGCTTCCACTTCCCGGAGCCGCGCTCGCCGGCGCGCTTCAGCGGGTACTGCACCCGGCACGGGTCGTACATGCGCTCGCTGAAGCAGGCGCCCTTCTGGCAGCCGCGCGGGTTGAAGTCCGGGACGTGCTCGTTGGTCTGGGGATAGTCGGCCGCCTGCTCTTCGCGCCAGACCATCCCGTCCTTCACGTAGACGTTCCAGGCGCAGTGGGCCTGATACCAGCAGTTGATCCAGTGGCTGGAGCGAACCACATTGTCCCAGCGCCAGCGCTCGCGGTACACGTCGCGCCAGTCACCGTACTCGGGGGGCGCGGGCACGCCGGCGGGCTCATCCCCCGGCGGCGGCTCGGGCTCGGAGCAGCTCAGGTTGCTCAGGCTCAGGGTCAGGCTCGCCGCCCCTGCGGCACTGGCGATCAGGAAGGTCCGCCGGTCGAGCCCGGGCATGATCAGCTCTTCGTCCACTCGATCGTCGCCGGATCACGGTCGAAGCCGCCGAACATGTCCTTCCACTTGTAGGCGATCAGCGTGTCGAGAATCTCCGACTTGCCCCCCGACCGG
>JAFDET010000356.1 GCA_019310195.1 Deltaproteobacteria bacterium | reverse complement strand
GCGCCTCGGGGGGCAACGGGTCGGGCAGCGCGGCCCCGGGGCGCCCCAGCGCGGCCGCGACGATCGGGCGGGCCAGGCGGGGCTCCAGGGGTACAGCGGCGGCCAGCAGCCGAGCGGCGACCTCCCCCAGCGCCACGGGCTCGCCGCGGGCGCGCAGATCTGCCAGTACCTGCTTGGCCGTCACGGAAGCGTCACCGGCCACGACGCAAGAGGAACATCCACTGCGGTTCGCGCGTCCAAAGGAGGATCGGGTTGACGATGTGGGGGAAAGGCCCATGGAGACTACGTGCAGCGTCGGAGAGGGTCAACCGCGCCGTGACAGGTCTGGGGCCGTCTCTTATCGTGATCCCGTGACGATGCTCCCGCTGCGATCGGCGCCCCGGCTGGCTCGGCTGTGCCTGCTTCTGCTCGCGTTCGCGGGCGCGCCCCTCGCGGCCGGCGCCGAAGAGGTGGCCGTGGCGCGAGGGCACCTGCCGGTGACCGGCGGCAGCGAGGCATCGGGCGCGGTCTTCTTCCTGGCCGCCGCGGACGAGGCCGGGGCAGTGGCCGTCGGCGCAGCGCACTCCTTCGACCTGGAGCGACTGGCCGCCGTGGGCGAGGTGGAGTTCCGGCGCGCCGCCGACGGTGGGCGTGTGGGGCTGTCGAGCCGCTTCTTCTCCCAGCCGGGCCGCGCCTTCCACGAGCCGGGCGCCAGCCTGCGCGACGACTACCTGGTCTTCGCCTTGGAGCTTCGCCCGCGGGACATCCGCATCCTGGAGCCCGCCACCCAGCCGCTGCGCAAGGGCGAGCGGGTGCGCATCTACGGCATCCCCTCCGACGGCCGCAAGGCCCAGGCGGAGATCGGCGGCAGCGTGGCGCGCGTGCTGGACTCGCGGGTGGAGATCGACCTGGACGGGCCGGCCGACCTGCGCGGATGGGGTGGCAGCCCGGTGGTCCGGGCCGACGACGGGCGTGTGGCCGGACTGCTGCAGGCCGCGTGGCCCACGGCGGACACCCTGCGCGTGGGCATCGGCCCGATCGACGGCGTGGTGGCTGGAATCCGCAAGCCCCTGGACGGCGGCCTGGGGCGTCCCTTCAGCGCCTTTGCGGCTCCGGGAACCCCCGCCGGCAGTCCCAGCCTGGTGGCGGCCCCCCGGGCGGCCACCCGCGCCGCTCGGCCCTCCGCCCCGGCCCCCTCGGCGGGCAGGTCGTCGCCCGTGCGGGCGGTCCCGGCCGCGAGCCACGGCAAGCTGCGGGTGCGCATCGAGCATCCCGCGAACGACAGCGTGGTCGGCAACGCCGGCGGCGCCTTCATCGCCGGGCGCGCGCTGGCTCTGTCCGGGGACATGAAGCGCTTCGACGTGATGCTGGTCATCGACACCTCGGGCTCCACGTCCCAGCCCACCGGCGTCGACGTGGACGGCAACGGCGTGGTGGGCACGCCGCGTCTGGGCGCGTTGGGGGGCCTGCTCGACCTGGGCAGCACGGACCCCGGCGACTCGATCCTGGCGGCCGAGATCGCCGCCGCGCGACGGCTGCTGTCGGGCCTCGACCCGCGCTCCACGCGGGTGGGCCTGGTCACGTTCGCCGGCGAGCCCGTCGAGTCGGACCCGGGCTTCTTCGGCGCGGCGCCGCGCGTGCGGCGGGCCGCCGTCACCGAGGAGTCGCTCACGCCGGACTACGTGCGCGTGCAGCGCGCCCTGGATCGGGTTCGCCAGCGCGGCCCGCGCGGCATGACCCACATGGCCGCCGGCGTCGATCGCGCCACCATCGAGCTGCTCGGCCTCACCGGGGCCGTCTCCAAGCCGGACCCCGCCAGCGAGAAGATCGTGCTCTTCTTCACCGACGGCGCCCCCACCCTGCCCTACCAGGGCTTCGAGTCGGACAACGTGCGCGCGGTGCTGCGGGCGGCACAGCGCGCCAGCCGGGCGGGCGTGCGGATCCACTCCTTCGCCATCGGGCCCGAGGCCCTGGCCGGCCCCATCTCCACCGTCGAGATGGCGGCCATCACCGAGGGCGCCTTCACGCCGGTCCGGCACCCGGGCCTGCTGGTCCACGTGGTCGAGGGCGTCAGCTTCGCCAACATCCGCAACGTCGAGGTGCGCAACCTGACCAAGAACGAGGACGCGTTCCAGGTGCGCACCAACGCCGACGGGTCGTGGAACGCCCTGGTTCCCATGGCTGCCGGGAAGAACCGCATCCAGGTCACCGCCGAAGCCAGCGACGGCAGTCGCGCCAGCCAGACCCTGCTGCTGCACTACGCCCCGGATGCCGAGGGCCCCTTCGTTCCGCGCGAGCTCGTCACCAAGCGCAACGAGCTGCTGGAGGCGCGTCTGGTGGAGATCCGCCGCGGCCGCATCGAAATCGAGCGGGCCGCAGCCGAGGAGACCCGCCGCGAGCTGGCCCTGGAGATCGAGCGCGAGCGCGCCGCCGCCCACGAGCGCGCCGACCGCCAGCGCAAGCAGCTCGACCTTCAGCTCGACCCCGAGGACAAGGCCGAAGACGGCGACTAGGAGCCTCGGGTCTCCACCGCCTCGCGGTCGCGGCTGTGCTCCTCCTGCGGATCGATCTGGAGCCACCGGCTCAGGTAGGCCACGGCCGCGTAGAAGGGGAGCGTGTCCAGCAGGGCCGCGACCAACTTGAACGAGTAGCCCCCGGCGATCCAGGTCAACACCTGGCGGCCTCCCACATCGCCGGCGCTGACAGGTGCTTGCCCCGCGTGACCTTCTTCCAGAAGTGGAAGAGCCAGACGTCGATGAACTGGGCGAAGAGGTAGGCGATCATGCTGGCCAACACCGCCTGCCGTGCCGAGACCGCGATCCGCGTGAAGAGCTGCTCCTCGCGCAGCACGGGCTGGCCGGAGTCGGCGTCCACCAGCCGGCGCGCCTGCGAGCCCGCGCCGGGAACCGGCTGCAGCGCGAAGCGCTCCACGGGGCGAAGCCGGGGCCTGCCCTGCTCGTCCAGCAGAGGCTCGCCGTCCGGCCCGACTTCGGGCACGGCCGGCCGCACCACGGGACGCCCGGAATCGGGATCGATCAGCGGAGCGCCGTCAGGCCCCATTTCCTCCAGGTAGTCGAGGGTGACGATGCGCTGGACCGGCGTGCGGAAATCGATCGCGGGGAGCACGTCGCCCGCCCAGACGAAGCCCAGCACCAGGAGGTTCACCAGCAGCCCGGTGAAGACCACGAAGTTGGCGCGCGCGCGACCGTAGAGCTCACTGATCAGATCGGTGCACAGGAAGGTGAGCGGGTACGGCAGCACGCCCACCGCCAGCTCCAGGGGCCCCAGCCGGATGAACTTGGTGATGCCCAGGATGTTGAGCATGGCCATGGCGCCCAGGAAGATGCCGGCCAGCAGCAGGAAGACGCGCTCACGACGCGCGTGGAGATGGGAGGCTTCGACGGGATGCAGCCGGTCGGGCGCGGCCATGGGGGCGGAGCTTAGGCCGGACCCCGGACCGGGGCGAGCCGCTCAGCGCAGCCGAGCGGTGGTGCGGCGGTTGTAGAGCGACGACACGTTGCGGCGGACACTGAACTCCTGGTCCTCGCTGAAGATCTTGAGGGGGACCCAGCCGGGCACCTGGGACATACGCGGCATGCCCGTGGTCATGGCGCCGGTAGGATCGATGACCCACGGATCGCCGCGCTTCTCGAACCAGAGCGTGACCATGTGGTGCTGGCCGTCGCTGGGGCGGTAGACGATGGCGCGGAACACCTCGTCCTCGGCGAAGCCCAGCTCGCGCAGGAAGTTGTAGACCAGCAGCTCGAGGCCGTCGCAGTCCTCGCGACCCCGGGTCAGGGTCTCCTCCAACGTCGCCCAGTGGTCGACGGCGCCATCCTCCACGTAGTGACGACGGGCCTGCTTCTGGATCCAGCTGGCCGCGTCGCGGGCCAGGGAGCGCTTGCGCTTGGCGCGAAACTCTTCGAAATCGGAACGCAGGTCGGTGTTCGGGGACGTGGCGCGGCCCAGGGACGAGCCGGACACGGCCGGCGTGTTCTGGGGATCGGGCGCCATCACCGTCTCCAACAGCTCCCGGCGCTGCCAGCCGCGGATCTTGGCGCTCCAGGGGTCGCGTCGGTCCGGCTCCTCGAACCAGCCGTAGCGGACGTTCTGGCCCGTCACGGTCATGCACCCACACAGGGTCACCCCCAGTACGAGGGTCACGAGGCCCCGAAGCCCCTCCCTTGCCAGCCTCCGGCTCATGGAGGTCCGCTTCGGCCCGCAGACCGGCAAGGTTTAGGTAACTTACTGAATTATAAAGGAAAAATTTACAAGCGAGTCAAGAAACCCGCACTTCTGCGCTGGGCTAGAGCGTAGGGATGCACACCCGTTTGGAGGCAACCGTTCCGCAGGCCGTGGGCAGGCGAGCCGCAGCGGGCTCAGACGGGCAGATCGCAGGTGTTCGCGAAGAAGAAGAGCACCACGAAGAAGAGAATCATGGCCGGGATCCCGCCCACCACGTACAGCACCGAGATCGTGTCCACGCGGCCGCGCTCCTGGGGTTCGTCCTGATCCACGGGGGTCCCTCCTCTGGGTCGGCGCGCAGGCTAGCGACTCGCGGCGCGAGCGTCGAGAACCCGTCGGAGCGGGTTGACCGTGTCCGGCATCACAGCGACCGCGAACTCGACGCGCTAAACGTCATTCTCTTGTCCCCCCCAAAAGGGAGAAGAACCATGAAGCTTCTGTACGTTGCGCTCACCACCCTCCTGGTCGTGGGGTTGGCAGGTCCCGCGATCGCCGCCAAGGGCTCTGACCTGCCCGCCGGTGGAAATACCATCGCCGGCCCCGGCACCACGGCCATCGCGGTGGGCGAGACCGTCACGGTCGCCAACACGGGCAAGGAACCGGTCCGGCTGGATCTGATCGATGCCGGCGCGACCTCGGTGGCCGTGCCGGTCGGCGCCACGGTCACCCTCTGCGGCCAGACGGACTCGGTGGACCTGGTCTGCACGGGCACGAAGGCCTGCTCGGTCGGCTGGAGGGCCGACAAGCTCTAGCCCCTGGGGCACCGATCCGCGCGGCAGGGGAAGCGGCAGCGCGCTGCTGTACCCTGCAGCGCGGGGGTGAGTGGTGCGCCTGCGCCGGACGCTGGCCGTGGTGGGCCTGTTGTACTGCGTGGAAGGCTTCCCGATGGGGGTCTTCGACGGCGTGGTGCCGGTCTGGCTGCGCCTCGAGGGCGTGGACCTGGACGCCATCGGCTGGCTCT
>JAFDET010000119.1 GCA_019310195.1 Deltaproteobacteria bacterium | reverse complement strand
CCGGCTCCTGAGCGTTCAGCCGCCCAGGCTGGTGCGGATCACCGCATCCGAGCCCGCCGGCAGCTCGACGAGCAAGCCGTCGTCGCCGAGGATCCAGCCTTCGTCCCGCACCTCCGAGACGCCGCGCACGTACATGCGCTCCAGGAGGCGAAGCGGCGGCGGCGGCGTCAGGTGGTAGAAGACGACGAGCGGGACATCCGCCTGGTTGGCCACGTCGGCCGCCTGCGAGGGCGTGGTGTGGTAGTCGGGGATGTCACTCATGATCTTGGCGACGCGCGGCCGGCCGGCCTTGCGCGTCGCCTCGCCGATGACGGCGACGATGTGATTGGCCTGGGCTTCGTGGAACAGGACGTCCGCGCCCCGGGCCGCCTCCACCACGCCCGCCGTCTTGGAGGTATCGCCGCTCACCACGACCGAACGCCCTCGGTAGTCGAACCGATAGCCGTAGGCCGGCCTGACCGGGTCGTGGTCCACGGCGAAGGCGGTGACGCGGAGTCCGCCCTCTTCCAGCACGAGCCCCGGCTCGGCTACGACGCGCGCGTCCATGCGGCCCACCTCGGGCGCAAGCAGCTCCGCCCCGTGATGGGCGACCCGATAGCCCGCGTCCAACGCGTAGGCTTCTTCGAAGCCGGCGACGACGCGGTCTACGCCCGGCGGCCCGAAGACGCGGAGCGGAGCGGACCGCCCGGCCACCCACGTCTGCAGGTCGTACTCACCCAGCTCCTGGATGTGGTCCGAGTGAAAATGGGTCAGCAGGACGGCGCCGATTCGTGCTCCGTCGATGCGCCAGCCGGCCAGGCGATTCCAGGAGCCGCGCCCCACGTCCACCACGTAGAAGCGCCCGCCGGCCAGCACGGCCACGCAAGGCCCCGCGCGCGAGGCGTGCGGAAGCGGGCCCGAGCTTCCGCAGAGCAGCACCCGGAGCGCGTCCTCCTCGAAGAGTGCGTCCGCCGGCGAGGCGAGCGCCCGGTCGACGGCTCGCCGGAGCACACGGTCCTGCACCGAGGGGATGCGGAACGCGGTCGCGGCGAGCATGCCGAGGCCCAGCACCAGAGCCAGAAACACGAGGATCGCGCGACGCATGCTGGCCTATCCTAGCGGAGCAACCCACCGCACAGGGGGGAGAGCCGAGTCGTGAAGTGGATCAAGGTGCTCGGGGCGTTGGCTCTCGTACTGGTCGTCCTGGGCGTCATCGGCTGGACCTTCCGCCTGCAGATCCTGCTGCGAGCGCCCGGGATCGTCATGCGGATCACCGATCCCATCGGCCCGCCGCGCGACATCACCTGGAGTCCGGGGCCCGAGCGCGCGGAGTCCCCTCCCGAACGACGCCCGCCCAACATCGTCCTGGTCCTGGCCGACGATCTGGGCTTCAACGACGTAACGCTCCACGGGGGTGCGGCCGACGGCAGCGTGCCGACCCCACACATCGACTCGATCGCCCGGGACGGCGTGCGCTTCGAGAACGGCTACGCGGGCAATGCGGTCTGCGCGCCCTCCCGCGCCATGATCCTGACCGGCCGCTACTCGACCCGCTTCGGCTTCGAGTTCACGCCGACGCCCAAGGGCATGGCCCTGCTGGCGCCGATGTTCCACGCGGGGCGGGACCCGCTGCGCCGGGCCGACGTGGACCGGGAGGCCGCGCGAAACATGCCCTCCTTCGGCGAGATGGGCATGTCCAGCGATGAGATCACCATCGCCGAGGCCCTGCGGTCGCGCGGCTACCGGACGCTCCACGTCGGCAAGTGGCACCTGGGCCGCACCGAGGGCTTCCGGCCGCGCGACCAGGGCTTCGACGAGAGCCTGCTGATGTACAGCGGCAAGTACCTGCCCGACGACCACCCGGAGGTGGTCAACTCCAAGCAGGACTTCGATCCCATCGACGCCTTCCTGTGGCCGAATCTGCGCTTCGGCGTCAGCTTCAACGACGGAGAGGCCTTCGAGCCCGACGCCTACCTGACCGACTACTTCACCGAGCAGTCCGTCGCCGCCATCGCGGCCAACCGGAACCGGCCCTTCTTCCTGTACCTGGCCCACTGGGCCCCGCACACGCCGCTCCAGGCACTGCGGGCCGACTACGAGGCCCTGGCCCACATCCAGGACCACACCCTGCGCGTGTACGCGGCGATGATTCGCTCGCTGGACCGGAGCGTCGAACGCATCCTCGCCGCCCTGGAGGAGAACGGGCTGTCCGAGAACACGCTGGTGGTCTTCACCAGCGACAACGGGGGGGCCGGCTACATCGGACTTCCGGACATCAACCGACCCTACCGCGGCTGGAAGCTCACCCTGTTCGAGGGCGGCACCCACGTCCCGTTCTTCGCGCGCTGGCCCGCGCGGATTCCGGCCGACGCACGCTTCGCGGCCCCGGTCTCGCACATGGACCTCTTCACCACCTTCGCCGCCGCAGCCGACGCTCCGCTTCCCGACGACCGGCCCATCGACGGCGTCGACCTGCTTCCCCACGTACGCGGCGAGACGCCTGCGGACCCTCATCCGGTACTCTTCTGGACCGAGGGCTTCTACCGCAGCGTGCTGGCGCACGGCTGGAAGCTCCAGGTCTCCCAGCGGCCCGACAAGGAGTGGCTCTTCGACCTGCGCAACGATCCGACCGAGCAGCGAAATGTGGCCGGGGCGCAGCCGGAGCGCTTGGCCGCGCTGCGCGCCCTGCTGGAAGCCCATGCGGCGGAGCAGGCGCCGCCTGCGTGGCCATCCATCATCCAGATGCCCGTCTCCATCGACAAGACCCTGGCCGAGCCCCAGCACCCTGATGACGAGTACATCTACTGGCCGAACTGAGTCCGCCGCGCGCCGCTTCCAGGCGCCCGGCGGGGAGACCCCGTGAGCACATCCGATCGAGAGCGGATCCTGATCCTCGGCGCTGCGGGCCGCGACTTCCACAACTTCAACGTGGTGTTTCGCGAGGATCCCGGCGTCGAGGTGGTGGCGTTCACCGCGACCCAGATTCCCGGGATCGAAGGCCGCCGCTATCCGCCGGAGCTGTCTGGACCGCACCACCCCGACGGCATCCCCATCCTGGACGAGAGCCGGCTCGAAGAGGTCTGCCGACGCGAGCGTGTCGATCGCGTGATCCTGGCCTACAGCGACCTCTCCCACGCGGACGCGATGCACCTGGCGTCGCGGGCCCTGGCCGCCGGCCCGGACTTCGCCGTCCTGGGCCCCGCGCGCACGATGCTGCGCGCCGCTCGGCCCGTAGTGGCCGTCTCGGCCGTCCGCACCGGCTGTGGCAAGTCGCAGACCGCTCGCTGGATCGCCGGCCACCTCCGCGAGCACGGGCTGCGCGTGGCGTCGCTTCGCCACCCGATGCCCTACGGCGACCTCACCCGGCAACGCGTGCAACGTTTCGCCAGCTACGCGGATCTCGACGCCGCTTCCTGCACGGCGGAGGAGCGCGAGGAGTACGAGCCCTACATCGAGGCGGGCGCCGTGATCTTCTCGGGCGTGGACTACGCCGCGATCCTGGCCGAGGCGGAGAGAGAGGCCCAGGTGTTGCTGTGGGACGGGGGCAACAACGACTTCCCTTTCCTGGCCCCCGACCTGCACGTGGTGCTGGCGGACGCGCTGCGACCCGATCAGCTGACGACGCATCATCCCGGCGAAACGGTGCTGCGCATGGCCGACGTGATGGTCGTGAACAAGGTCGATTCCGCCGGCAGCGAAGCCACCCAGCGGGCGATCGACAACATTCACGCGGTCCGGCCCGATGTGCCGCTGGTGCGGGCCGCATCTCCCGTAGTGCTGGACGATCCCGACGCGGTCCGCGGTCGGCGCGTGGTGGTGGTGGACGACGGCCCCACGCTGACCCACGGCGGCATGGCCTACGGCGCGGGCTGGGTAGCCGCGTCCAGCGCCGGGGCGGCCGAGATCGTGGACCCGCGCCCCAACGCCGCGCCGTTGATCCGTGCCGTCTTCCAGCATCATCCGCATCTGGAGCGCGTGCTGCCCGCCGTGGGTTACGGCCGCGAGCAGCTCGAGGCGCTGGCGCAGTCCCTGGACGCCGTGGAGGCCGACGTGATCGTGAGCGGGACGCCCCTCGACCTGGCGCGCCTGGTTCCGCTGCGCCTGCCGGTGATCCGCGCACGCTACGCGTACGCAGACGCGGGAGAACCCCGGCTGGCGGACTTCGTGGAGACGTTCCTGGAACGCTGCGGGCTCGCCGCAGTGGGGGCACGCTGAATGCGCGTAGTCATCGCGCTGGGCGGCAATGCCATCGCACGTCGCGGCGAGTCGCTGGACGCCGACGCCCAACGGCTCCGGGTTCGCGAGGCCGCCGGCGCAGTGGCCGACATCGCGCGAGGAAACGAGCTGGTGGTCACCCACGGCAACGGCCCCCAGGTGGGGCTACTGGCGCTGCAGTCGCAGGCATCCCCCGACGTGGCGCCGTACCCGCTGGACGTCCTGGGCGCCGAGACCGAGGGGATGATCGGCTACCTCATCGAGCAGGAGCTGGCCTCGATCCTTCCCTCGGCCGAGGTGGCGACACTCCTCACCCAGGTGGAAGTCGATCCGGAGGACCCGGCCTTCCGGGCGCCCAGCAAGCCCATCGGACCGATCCACGCCGAGGCGCAGGCGGAAGCGCTGCGGGCTCATTTCGGCTGGACGCTGGTGCGGGAGGGCGACGGCTGGCGCCGCGTCGTGCCCTCGCCCGAGCCGCGGCGAATCCGCGAGCTTCCCACCATCCGGCGCCTGCTCGAGGCCGGCGTGCTCCTGGTCTGCGCGGGAGGCGGAGGCATCCCGGTCGTGGCTGGAGCCGACGCAGGGCTGCGCGGGGTGGAGGCGGTGATCGACAAGGATCTGACCGCCGCGCTGCTGGCCACGGAGCTGGGCGCCGACGCGCTGCTGCTTCTCACCGACGTTCCCGCAGTCTACGAGGACTGGCCGGAGCCGCGACAGCGCGCCGTGGGGCGCACCACCCCACAAGCGCTGCGCGCGCTGGACCTGGCGCCGGGCTCCATGGGCCCGAAGGCCGAAGCCGCTTGCCGCTTCGCGGAGAGAGGCGGCGTCGCCGCCATCGGCGCCCTGGAGGAAGCGCGCCGCTTGCTGACCGGCGAGGCGGGAACCCGCGTCTCGCTGACGCACGCTCCGACAACCTGAGCCTCCGCTGCGCCGGAGCCCTAGAATCCGGCCGTGACCACGCGCACGGCGGCCCTCGCGCTTCTGGCTGCGCTCACCGCGCAGCCGGCCGCTGCGGATCCCCGGCTTCTGGGCGACGCCGCGGGCATGCGCACTCGGCTCGAGCGCCTGGGGATCGGCGTCCAGCTCTTCTACAGCCAGTACGTGAGCGGAAACCCCTCCGGCGGCGCCGAGCCGCGCAGCAGCGGGCACAGCGGCGGCTACGACTTCTTCACCAGGGTGGACGCCCAGGAGCTGCTGGAATGGCGGGGTCTGGTGGGGCTGCTGCACGTGAAGGGCCAGTACGACCGCAACATCAACGCGGATGTCGGCGGGCTGTCCCACCCCATCGACGACGCCGACTTCGACGAGCCGGCCTACATCGACGAGCTGTGGCTCGAGCAGTCCTTCGCGGGAGATCGAGCACAGCTGCGTGCGGGATTCCTGGAGCAGCAGACCGTCTTCGACCGCAACGCCTACGCCAACAACGAGGACCGGCAGTTCCTCAGCACGTTCCTGGACAACAACCCGGTGGTCCCGCTTCCCAACGGCCTGGGAGCCGTGCTGCTGCTCCGCCCGGCGCAGCGCATCGAGCTGGCCCTGGGCGCCGCGGACGCCGACAACGTTCCCCGCAGCGCCGGCTTCGACACGGCCTTCGACGGGCTGGACAGCCTGACGGGCTACCTGGAGGCGGCCCTGCGCGTCGATCTGCCCGGAGCGTCGGGTCCGCTGCCGGGCCGCTACCGGGTGGGCGTGTTCCTCGACGGGCGCGAGAAGCGGGTCTTCGGAAGCGATCGCCGGGAGCGCGGCCACCTGGGCGTGTACGCCAGCCTCGACCAGCTCCTGCTGCACGAGGCCTCCGATCCGCGCCAGGGTCTGGGGCTCTTCGCCCGGGGCGGCTGGGCGGACGGGGACGTCAACCGGATCGAGTGGTTCTGGTCGGCCGGCCTGCAGTACACGGGACTGCTGCCCGGCCGAGGCCACGACGTGGTGGGCTTGGGCGCGTACCAGGCGATCGGCTCCGATCGGCTGCGAGACCGGGAGGACCCGGACTTCGACCGCGAGACCGGCATCGAACTCTACTACCGGATCGCCGTGTTCCCCTGGCTGGCGCTGACACCGGACGTGCAGTACGTCATCGATCCCGGTGCGCGCGGAAAGCACCGGGACGCCGTGGTGACCACCATGCGGTTCCGGGTGACGTTCTGATGCGACGAGCGGCAGCGTCGGGAGCGCTGGCGACTCTGCTGATCGCGTGCGCACCTCCCGCCCAGGTGCGCTACGAGGAGCAGGTGCAGGCGGCCCCGCCGGCGGCGATCCACGGCGTCCACGCGCAGCGCCTGGCCGAGCTGATGCAGGGCCTCGATCGGCTATCCAGCGATCGACTCCCCAAGGCCATGGATCGCGAGCAGGAGCGCGAGTGGCGGATACGCGAGCTCGAGCACGTGGCGAGCGGCATCGCCGATTCGGCAGCGCAGATCCCCGGCATCGCGCCCCAGCCCATGCGCAACGGGACGAACACACGCGCGTACCGGGAGAACGCGGCCGTACTCGAGATTCGCGCCCGCAGCCTGGCCGATAATGCCGAGACGCTGCCCCCCGAGGAGCTGAACGCCCGGGTCGACGAGCTGCGGGAGACCTGTGCCGCCTGCCATCTCCGCTTCCGTCCGGGATTCGTAGACCCCGCCGACGCCGGAGCGCAGAAGTGAGCGAAGCCGCTCCCAACGGACGGCCGCGCCGGATTCGCATCCGCCAGCTGGGGCTCTTCTTGGGACCCGCGGCGGCCCTGGCGACGTACCTCTCGCTGTCGTCCAGCTACCTCGGCCCCGACGGCGCCGTGGTTCCCTTCGGTCACGCCGGGCGCGCCACGGCCGCCACCGCCGTGTGGATGGCCGTGTGGTGGCTCAGCGAGGCGCTGCCGATCTACGCCACGGCCCTCCTGCCGCTGGTGGTGCTGCCGTTGCTGGGCGCTCGCTCGATCCGCGAGACCGCCGCACCCTACGCCCACGAGCTGATCTACCTGTTCCTGGGCGGCTTCCTGGTGGCCCTGGCCATGGAGCGCTCGGGCCTGCACCGCCGCATCGCCCTGGTGGCGCTGCGCCTGGCCGGCGAACGGCCGGTGCGCATGGTGGGCGCCTTCATGGCCGTCACGGCGTTCCTGAGCATGTGGGTCTCGAACACGGCCACGGCCATCATGATGCTTCCGGTGGCCGTCAGCGTGATCGACCTGGTGGAGGCCCAGGCCACCGAGCAGCAGCGCGAGGCGGGCGCGGTGCGCAACTTCGCCCTGGCCCTGCTGCTGGGCATCGCCTACAGCGCCTCGATCGGCGGCCTGGCGACGCCCATCGGAACGCCGCCGAACCTCTTCCTGCTCTCGTTCACCAAAGAAAGCCTGGGCCGCGAGGTCAGCTTCGTGCGCTGGATGGGCGTAGCGTTGCCGCTGGTGCTGGTCTTCCTGCCTGCGACCTGGCTGCTGCTGACGCGAGTGCTGCATCCGATCCGCATTCCGCGCATCGAGGGCGGGGCCCGCCTGGTGCGCGAGTCCCTGGCGCGGCTGGGCGATCCGTCGCGAGCCGAACGCATCACCCTGGCGGTCTTCCTGCTGGTGGCGCTGCTCTGGATCACCCGGCCGTTGCTGGTTTCCCTGGAGGTAGCCGGGCTGCGACCCTTGGCCGGCCTGACCGATGCCGGCATCGCCATGCTGGCCGCCATGCTCCTGTTCGTGGCGCCGGTCGACTGGCGCGCGGGCCGCTTCGTCCTGGATTGGGACGCGGCCCGCGAGCTTCCTTGGGGAATCCTGGTGCTGTTCGGCGGCGGTCTCAGCCTGGCGGCCGCGATTCGGGCCAACGGTGTGGCCGAATTCCTGGGCGCCCAGGTGGGCGCGTTCGCGGGTCTCTCTGCCTTGGCCATCGTGCTGGCGGTGGTGACCGGGGTCGTCTTCCTCACCGAGCTGACCAGCAACACCGCGACCGCGGCGACCCTGATCCCGATCCTGGCTTCGCTGGCGCCGGGACTGGGCATGGATCCGCTGCTCCTGGCCGTGCCTGCGGCGCTGGCCGCCAGCTGCGCCTTCATGCTGCCCGTGGCCACGCCCCCCAACGCCATCGTCTTCGGATCCGAACGCGTGACCATCGCGGAGATGAGCCGCGCCGGCTTCTGGCTCAACTGGATCGGCGTCGCCTTGATCACGGGACTGACCTTCGCCGTGGTGGCGCCCGCTCTCGGGGGAGGCTGACGCGGTGCGCGCCCGCATCGCCTTGTGCGTGTCGCTGCTGAGCGCGGCGTGCGCCGGGACCGCGCCGCGTCTGGGCGTGAGCGACGGGCGCCTGGCCCCCTGCCCGTCGAGCCCCAACTGCGTCTCCAGCCGTTCCGCCGACGCGCGCCATCGCGTCGAACCCCTGTCGCTCGCCGGGAACGTCGACGCGGGCTGGCTGGCTCTGAAGGAGCAGGTGGCCGCGCTTCCCCGCACCCGGATCGTCGAGCAGAGCCCGCTCTACGTACGCGCCGAGTGCCGCAGCGCGCTCTTCGGCTTCGTGGACGATCTGGAACTGCTGCTGGACCGCGAGGCCGCACGGATCCAGGTGCGTTCGGCGTCGCGCACGGGCTACGGCGACATGGGCGTCAACCGACGCCGCATCGAGGAGCTGCGCCGCGCCCGGCCGCGCGCCCCCCGCTAGGCGTGGGACCCAGACCGGTGGTTGACGGTTTCCCCTGAGGCCAGCCCAGGGCGGCTGCGCGCCCAGGGCTCGGGGACCCCATGCGAAAGGCCGCTCATGCGCCCCGCGAAACGCTGTTCGGGTGGGGAGGGGGCAATCGGAGCCTCGTATCGGTCTCCCGGGGTGTTCGCCGGCGATGCGGGCTCGTAGCCGGGCGAGTTTTTTGGGGGTGAGATGTCGATTTCGCTTGAAAGATTATAACATCGCTGTATTCTACTTGTTAATGCGTCACTCCTCCCAAGAGAAGCTCCCGTTCTCCAGCAGATGGGGCGGTCGACGCGAAGGCGCCGGGCGGCCGCGGTCCTCGCCCTGGATGCCCCACGAACCGCGCAATACCTTCGCTTCCCGACATCCCGTCCATGTCACCTTGAAGGTGCGGCCGGACGTGCCGTCCCTGCGCCATGGGAAGCTCGTCCGCGAGGTCGAGAGGTCCTTCCGCAAGGCCTGCGACCAGCGGCGCTTCCGCGTGGTGCACTACTCCCTGCAGTCGAACCACGTCCACCTGATCGTCGAGGCCGCCGGGGCCGA
>JAFDET010000355.1 GCA_019310195.1 Deltaproteobacteria bacterium | reverse complement strand
TGAAGCGCATGCCCTCGGCCGCCAGCCGGTCGATGCTCGGCGTCTCCACGTCAGGGTTCCCATAGGAGGACGGATCCCGCCAGCCCAGGTCGTCGGCGGTGATCAGCAGCACGTTGGGACCGCGGGCATCGTCTGCCGGCGGAGACTCCGCCCCGCAGGCCAGGGCCAGCAGCGCCGCGGCGACAAGCGAACCGAAGCTCCCTGGCGCTGCCTCTTCTGCCGCATGCGCACCGGAGTCCGGCTGTTCCGGATCCCCGTCTGCACGATCTGCCACGATCAGCTTCAGGACTTCGTCTGGGTGTCCCTCGTCCTGCTGGCCCTGGTTCCCACCGGCTTCATCAGCGGCGCCCAGTTCGCCGTCGAAGAGGTGCTGCTCTTCGCCGTGCTGGTGCTGGTGAAGCACCGCCTGCCCCGGGCCTTCGATCGCTTCACGCAGCACGCCTGAACCGGGAGCCGCCTCTGGGCCTCTGCTCAGCCCTGCGCCACGGGCTCGGCTTCCGCCTCCCGCGCCGCCGCGGCGGCCAGGCTCTTGCGCAGCTCGGCCTCGCAGGCGGCCAGGTCGGCGGCCGCCTCGGCCCGGGCGCGCTTGCCGGCGTCGCTGATGCGCAGGCTGTCCTCGATGGCCGCCACCAGCTGCTCGTTGGCACGCTTCACGGACTCGATGTCAAACACGCCGCGCTCGATCTCGCCGCGGGCCTCGGCCGTGGCCGAGCGCAGCTTCTCCGCGTTGGCCTCCAGCAGCTCGTTGGTCAGGTCGCTGGCGGCCTGCACCGTCTGCGCCGCCGCCCCGCTGCGGTAGAGGGTCACCGCCGTGGCCAGCTGCTGGCGCCAGAGCGGCATGGTGTTGGTCAGCGTGGACTCGATCTTGCCCACCAGCCCCTTGTCGTTCTGCTGCACCAGGCGGATCCCGGGCAGGGCCTGCATGGTCACGTGGCGGGTCAAGAGCAGATCGTGGAAGCGGCGGTCCAGGTCGTCGCGGGCCGAGCGCAGGTCGCGCAGGGCCTGGGCGGCCAGAGTGTTGCCCGACGCCGCGGCCGCGCTCTCCCGGGCCGGGATCGTCTCCTTGTCCAGCTCGGCCAGCTTCTGGCGCGCCGCCTCGATGTGCAGCTCCAGGCTCTGGAAGGACTCCAGGTTGGCGTCGTAGAGCCGCTCGAGCGAGACCAGGTCGGTCAGCAGCAGCGTCTTGTGGCGCTCCAGCTCGTCGCCGATGGCGTCCACCTGCTGCGCCACCTCCTCGTAGCGCTGGATGAAGCGCGCCAGCGGCCGCCCGCGCCCCAGCAGCCGCTCAATGAAAGTCGGCTTGCGGCTCGGGTCGAGCTTCTGCACGTCGAAGCCGCGCACGGTGCCGACCAGCTCGCCCAGCATGCCGCCGGCGTCCTCCAGGTCCTTGTTCTTCACGCCCGCCAGCATGCGCTCGGACAGTTCGTTCAGCCGCGTCTGCGCCGACGAGCCGAAGAAGAGGATCGAGTGGGCGTCGGCCGGGTCGATGCTGGCCGCCAGCTCGTGCACGCGCAGGCGCGTCTCCTCGTTGCTGGTGTCCAGGGCGGCGGGCACGTCCGGAGTCGGGATCTCGGCGGTCATGGTTCGGTTCTCCTTCATGTCACGGCCTCGCGCTGAAGCTGCCGGGACAGCACCTCGATCTGCACGTCCAGATCCAGGACCTCGTCCTCCAGCAAGTGGCGGCGCTGCTCTTCGAAGACGTTTTCGATGGTGCCCAGCACGCTGCGGAAGCGGTCGTCCAGCTCGGGCGTCGCGCGGCGCGGGCGGGTGTGCACGTAGCGCTCGGTCACCTGCTGCGCGCCACTCAGGTACACGTTCAGGAAGCGCCGCGCGCGGCGCAGGTCGCGCGGGTCCTCCTCCAGCAGATCCACGACCGAGCGCGCCGAGCCGGCGATGCGCTCCAGCCGCTGCGACAGCTCGCCGGAGCGCAGGCGGCGGCTGGCCGCCTCGATGCGCTGGATGCGCGCCTCGGCCTCCTCCAGGGTGCGCAGCACCTCGTCGCGATCGGGGCCCAGGTCGGCGGCCGGTCGCTTGGCGCCCCAAGGATCGAGGCCGTAGGCCAGCACGAAGCCCGCGATGCTACCGGCGCCCATCAGCGCGGCGAGCGGTAGGGCGTGACCCACGGCGAGCCACGCGCACGCGAACACACTGGCGCCCAGCAATAGCGCCGCCGCGGTCTTGCGCGGCGCGGGCATGCGCGCGATGCGCCGGTGGCGGTAGACGGCCTCTTCCCGCAGGCCGCGGCGCGCCAGCGCGGCCGCAGTCCAGCAGCCGCCGATCGCGGCGAGCTGACCCACCACCTGCTCGAAGTTGCCGCGCACCAGCGAGACGCACAGCGCCATGAGCAGCGGAAGCGGAAGGATGTAGAGCAGCATGCCGCGCGGCGACCAGTCCACCAGCCCCGCGGCGCGCCGCTCCAGCGTTGCGACCTCGTGCGCCAGGATTCCCGTGTTGTGTCCGGCGTGCGTCGTCATCTCAGTAGAGCCCCGGCGAGAACGCCGTCATCACGGCCTGGCAAGAGACCAGCGTCACCGTGCCGATCAGGAGCAGGGCGCCCAGCACCCGGCGGCCCCAGGAGGGACGCGGTGCAGGCGGCGCCGAGTACCGGGCCCGGGCCCAGCGCGGCCCGGGCGTGCGCTCGCGCAGGATGCGGCCGGGGCTGCGGGGACGGCGTGCCTCCAAGCCCCTGGTTCTGCTCCGATTTCGGGGCACCTGGGTACTCCCCCTTTCGTGCCCGGTACTACGGATGAGGAGGGCAGGAGGTTCGCTGCGGCCTGCGTGGGTGGTATTCTCGCAGCCGCCCCGAGGTCCCGGGAGAACGGCCGTGGAGACGACCACCCAGGACCTCGCCGCTCAACAGCCAGGAGACCATGCGCAGTCAGATGCTCGAGCTGAACGACGCCACCAACACGCGGATGATCGAGCTGAACGGCGCTACCAACACGCGGATGCTCGAGCTCCACGAGTCCAGCACCGCGCAGATCCTCGAGCTGAGCCGCGTTACTGGCCGCCTCGAGGGTGCGATCGGGCGCCTGGAGAGTTCCATCGACCGGCTCGACGCGTCCGTGGCAGAGCTGCGCGTAGACGTGCGCCGCCTGGGTGAGCGCGTGGACGCGCTGGAGCGTTGAGCGCGGGCTGGGCGGTGTAGGCTGGAGCCCATGCCCCCCGCCAACCGCCCCAAAGCCGCCAACACCGAGATCGCCGACGCCTTGGAGCGTGTCGCCGACCTCCTGGAAGCCCAGGACGGCCACACCTTCCGCATCCGCGCCTACCGCGGCGGGGCCGAGACCCTGCGCGGCCTGGAGCAGCCGGCCGTCGAGATCCTGGCGGCCGACGGAACCGCGGGCCTGGAGAAGCTGCCGGGCATCGGCAAGAGCATCGCCGCCCTGGTGGACGAGTACGCCCACAACCTGCGCCTGGGGATCCTCGACCGGCTGGAGGGCCAGACCTCGCCCGAGGACCTCTTCACCACCGTGCCCGGCATCGGCGAGGAGCTGGCCGCGCGCATCCATCGCGA
>JAFDET010000354.1 GCA_019310195.1 Deltaproteobacteria bacterium | reverse complement strand
TGGGGCGCAGCATGCCTTGCATGAAACATTTAGTCAATCCGTAATGTTTTATCATGCCCGCCTGGCCACTCCGTCTCACTCAACATCAACTACTTGAATAAACTCACGATTACGGCACTGGCGCAGTTCCACCTGGACCGGGCCATCGCCGGTGGCTTCGCCCGCCCATGCGATTCCGAAGTGGTGTCCCAGGCCATCGTCGGCATGTATCTCGGCTACGAGTTACTCGACAGACGAGCGAGCGTTCCGCCTCTACTCTGTGCACGATGGCTGAGCGCTTCACGAGCTTCGGCGCCGATCCCATCACCACCGCGCGCAGGCTCCTCGGCCAGCGGCTGGTGCGCGTCGTCGACGGGCGGCGCCGGGCCGGCCTGATCGTCGAGGTGGAGGCCTACCTGGGTCGCGAGGACCGGGCAGCCCACACCTGGGGTGGCCGCCGCACCGCCCGTTGCGAGTCGATGTACCTGCCGGGCGGCCACGCCTACGTCTACTTCACCTATGGCATGCACCACTGCCTGAATGTGGTGTGCGGGAAGGCGGACGAGGGTGTCGCGGTCCTGATCCGCGCGCTCGAGCCGACCGAGGGGCTGGAAGAGATGTACCGCCGGCGGCGCGCCGCCCGCCGCACCACGGATCTCTGCTCGGGGCCGGCCAAGCTGGCCGAGGCCCTGGCCATCGACCGCTCCCTCGACGGGATCGATCTGCGCCGCGACGCCGGGCTCAAGATCGAGCGCCTGCGCGCCCGCGCCCTCCCCGCCCGGCGCATCGAGACGACGCCACGAGTCGGCGTCGCCTACGCCGGCCCCTGGAGCCACAAGCCCCTGCGCTTCCTCATCCGCGGCAACCCCCACGTCTCGAGCGGCCCGCGCCGCTGATTTCCGAGCGGGCGCTCAGGCGTCGGGCAGCTTGGTGAAGTCCGGGTCGCGGCGCTCGCGGAAGGCGGCGATGGCCTCGCGGTTGGCCGGGCCGCCGGCCAGGCCGCCGAAGATCACGTTCTCCCGGGCGCGGGCGGCGCGCACCGCCTCGAGCCGCGCCTCGAGCAGCAGCTTCTTGGTGCCCTCCAGCGACGCGATGGGCATGGCCGCCATCTCGGTGGCCAGGGCCACGGCCTCGTCGCGAAGGCGCTTGCCGGGCACCGCGCGCAGCGCCAGGCCCAGCTCCACGGCGCGCTCGGCGTCCAGCCACTCTGCGGTGTAAAGCAGGCGTGCCGTGGCCTGCCAACCGATGGTGGCGGGCAAGAGATACGTGCTGCCGGCCTCGGCGGTGACGCCCAGGCTCACGAAGGGCGCGCGCAGGCGCGCCTTGCGGGCCATCAGCACCACGTCGCAGTGGAGCAGCATCGTCAGTCCGATGCCCACGCCGATGCCGTTCACCGCGGCCATCAGCGGCTTGGGGAAGGCTTCCACCGTCTCGATGAAGGGGATGAAACCGTGGCGTTGGCCGTCCTCGTGGCGGCGGGGCTTCGATAGCTCGCCCAGGTCCTGCCCCGCGGTGAAGGCGCGGCCGCGCCCGGTGATCAGTGCGACGGCCACATCGGGGTTCGTGGCGGCATCCTGGAGCGCGTCGCGCACGGCGTCGTAGAGGTCGTCGTTGAAGGCGTTCAACGAGTGCGGGCGATCCAGGGTGATGATGCGCACGCGCTCGCGGTCCTCCACCTGGAGCACGAGGCTCATCGGGCCGGCTCCACGCGCTCGGGATGACCGGACCACTGCCAGGCCATGGTGGGCCGGGAGAGCCCGAGCATCATGCCGCCCAGGGCGGACGGGTGCAGGAAGACCGTGTCGGCGCCGACGCCCGCGCGCGCTTCGGCGGCCGGCACGGCGGTGAAGCCGGCCCCCCGTGCGTGCGCGCGCTCCTCGATGGCCGCCAGGGCCGGCGACTCGGCAAAGGCCATGTAGAAGCTGTTGCCCGCCCGCGCGAAGTAGCGGCCCATGGTGTTGCGCGGCTCGCTGGGCGTGATCACCTCGAAGCGGCCCAGGCGGTCTGGATGGAAGAGCGTCAGCGTGCCCGCGTAGCCGTACTGCTTGCTCTCGATGGGGACGAAGGCGCCGGCGTCCAGGGCGAAGAGCTCGGCGCAGCGGTCGACCGCCGGCGGTGCCTCGCCCGCGAGCAGGGTCACCTCGTACAAGAACGCCACATCGCCCACCGGCTCCAGGGCTTCGTCGGGCGAGAGCACCACGCGCAGGCCGATCCCGCTGGCGGCGGGATCCAGATAGACCTGCCCGCCCTCCACGGCGGGCTCCACGCCCAGCCCGCGCAGATGCGCGACCAGCGCGTCCAGATCTTGCGTGGCCGCGCCGGCGGCGAACAGGTGCGCCCCGCGCGCGGCGACGGCCTCCTGCACAACGCCCGCGCCGGTGGGCTCCAGCAGCTCGACCCAGCCGTCGCCCAGGCGGTAGCGGCTGCGCCGCGCCCCCAGGCAGGCTACGCGGTCCTCGCCGGCGAGCTCGGCGCCCAGGAGCTCGACCCAGCCGGCCCCGGCGGACGCCCGGTCCGGCACGGCCAGCTGCACACGATCCACACGGGTCAGCATCAGGGAACCCTCCACGCCCATCCTACCGCGCGGGGCTTGATCCCGGCAGCCAACTCGGGAATTGTGGGGGAACTGGCGGGACTGTCCCGTAGGTTCCGGAGGACGAGCCATGCCCCCTACCCCCCTCGAGGACCCCAAGGGCCGGCCGAAGGTCCCGTTCGAGGAGATCAAGGCCGGCGACGCCATCGGCCCCTTCGAGTACGAGCTGACCGAAACGCTGGTCGACCGCCACCGGCGCGCCACGGAGCAGGCCCCGTACTCGGACGCACGCCTGGCGCCGGTGTCGATCCTGGCGGCCGACGGCGTGCAGCTGGTCGACCAGTTCTTCGACATCTCGCAGTCGGTTCACGCC
>JAFDET010000353.1 GCA_019310195.1 Deltaproteobacteria bacterium | reverse complement strand
GGCCTGCGCGATCGCGGGCATCCCGCTCACCGACATGTCCCGCGCGGTCTGGCGCCATGCGCCCCTGCTGCACCTGCTGCATGCCGAGCGCGAGGGCATCGTGCGCGATCACGTCGCCGAGGTGCTGCGCGTCGTGTCGCCGCTGGTGCTGGAGCCCAAGGTGCCCCACGAGCGTCGCTACATCTTTGGCGGCGTGGCCGACCAGTTGGTCACCCCGGATCAGGTGCGCGACCTCTGGGACCACTGGGACCGGCCGCGCATCGCCTGGTACCAGGGCGCCCACCTCACCTTCCGCGCGCACCCTCATGTGCGCCGCCTGGTGCGCGACGCCCTGGACGAGAGCGGCCTCGCGCCCCGACAGACGAACGCCTAACCGACGGCCCGGAACCTACGGGACTGTCCCGTAGGTTCCGGCTAGATCCCGGCGCCCTCCTCGCGGCGGGCCAGCTCGGTGAGGATGGCGTGGTGCACCTCGCGTGAGAGCGGGTAGGTGCGCGCGATCCACGCCGTGAGCCCGAGGAAGACGATGGGCACCAGCGCCATGAGGATGCGGATGGCGTTGATGGCCCCCGCCGACTGCTCTGGCGCCTCGCCGTCGTAGCCCGCCGCGGACAGCGCCAGGCCCATCAGGAAGATGGCCACCGCGCCGCCGATCTTGCGCAGGAAGGTGAACATCCCGGAGTAGAGGCCCTCGCGGCGCTCGCCGGTCTTCAGCTCGTCCTCGTCGATCACGTCGGGCAGCATGGCCCAGGGCATGATGTCCGCCACGGCGTAGCCGACACCCGCAAAGCCCGCGACCAGGAACACGCTCCAACGCGGCCAATCGGCGTCGCCGAAGAAGAGGATGAACTGGGCGAACATCCACCACAGCAGCCCCGCGATCATCACGCTGCGTTTGTCGAACCGCTTGGAGAGGTAGAGCCAGAAGGGCAGGGAGAGGATGACGACGGTCAGGAACGCGGCCATCGTCAGCTCGAAGTCCTCACGCCGGCCGATCACCCAGGCCACGTAGAAGATGAACATGGCGGAGACCAGGTCGATGGCGATCCGCCCCGGGATGTAGATGGCGCAGAGGTGCATGTACGTGCGGTGGCGCGCCACCAGCCGCAGGCTTTCGCCGATGCGCCGGGTCTGGTACGCGGCCCGCGGCCGCTCCCAGGTCACCCGATGCACGGCGAACCAGGGAACGATCAGCCAGACGCCGACGATCATGGCGGCCTCGAACCAGCCCCGGGCGTCGCCGCCCAGGGACCGGGCCAGCGCGCTCATGGACAGGGTGACGAAGACGCCGAGCAGGCCGGCCGCCGCGCGGTAGGTGTTGAGGGACGTCCGCTCGTCGTAGTTCCGCGCCATCTCCGGGATCAGCGCCATGTAGGGAACCGTGACCACCGTGCTGAAGATCGAGAGAAGCACGTACACCGATGTGTAGTAGATGAAGTCCGCCGTCTGGCCGGCGAAGGGCGGGTTGATCCAGAGCAGCGCGAAGCTCACGCCGAAGGGCACGCAGCCGATCAGCATGTACGGCCGGCGGCGTCCCCAGCGCCAGCGGGTGTGATCGGAGATCCGGCCCATCAGCGGATCCGTGATCGCGTCGACGAAGCGCCCGACCAGGGGGATCGCCCCGGCCAGGGCGATCGGGAAGTGCACCACGTCGGTGAGGAAGTTGATGTACAGCATCGTCATGGCCGTGAGGAACACGTTCACCGTGTGGTCGCCCAGCGAGTAGATGACCTTGGTGGCGACCGTGAGTCGGCGCGGTGAGGCGTCGGCCATGAGCCGCTCATTCTAGCGGCACCGAAGCGCTGGCCCTTGCGAAATCGACTGCCTACCCTGGCTGGCCATGTGGCGCGCGGTGCTCTTCGATCTCGACGGGGTCCTGGTGGACAGCTACGAGGCGTGGTTTCGCACCACGAACGCCATTGCCGCCGACCTGGGCTACCCAGCCGTTTCGCGCGAGGCCTTTGCGCAGGGCTGGGGGCAGGGCATCGAGGCGGACGTGCGGCGTTTCTACTGGAATCACACGATTCCCGAAATCGAGCGCTGCCTGGAGGAGGCCTACCCGCAGCAGCTGGGCCACGTGAAGTTCGACCCCCGCGCCGCCGGGCTGGTGGACGCCCTGCGCAACCGCCAGGTGCGGACGGCCCTGGTGACCAACACGCCCAGGCCGCTGGCCAAGGCGATCCTCGAGCGCGGTGGGCTGCGGCTGGACGTGGTGGTGGGCGGAACCGACGTGCCGCGGCCCAAGCCGCAGCCGGATATCCCGCTGCGCGCCTGCGAGCTGCTGGGCGTGGAGCCCGACCTGGCGCTGCTGGTGGGCGACACCGCCTTCGACCGCGACGCCGCCCTCGCCGCCGGCATCGCCTTCGCCGGCCTGCGTTTCGACTGCCAGCGCCGCCTCGAGCAGCTGGACGAGGTGGTCTCGCTGGTGTGCGAGCCGTGAGTGCCAACCTGGAGATCAAGGCGCGCTGCGCCGACCTGGACGCGTTGCGCCGCCGGGCCGAGGCGCTGGCCACCGACTACCTGGGCGTCGATCGCCAGGTGGACACCTACTTCCGCACCGCGTCCGGGCGGCTCAAGCTGCGCGAGTCGAGCCTGTCCGGCGGACAGCTCGTCCCCTACCGGCGCGCCGATGGGACCGGGCCGCGCCGTTCCGACTACCAGGTGATCCCGGTGCCGGATCCCGCCGGCACCCGCGACCTGCTGGCGGAGCTTCTGGGCGTGCACCGCGTAGTGCGCAAGGAGCGCGAGATCTTCCTGTACCAGAACGTGCGCATCCACCTGGACCGGGTCGAAGGGCTGGGAACGTTCATGGAGCTGGAAGCGGTCTTCGACGGCGCGCCGGAGGCCGAGCCCGAGCAGCAGGCGAAAGTGGATTGGCTGTTGGCCGAGCTGGGCGTGAA
>JAFDET010000118.1 GCA_019310195.1 Deltaproteobacteria bacterium | reverse complement strand
CAGCGCCCCTGGTGGACGGCACCGGCGCCCTGGACGGCCCGCTACGTGCGACGCTTCGGCCATCTCTGCGAGGGCGAGCCCCGCGGCTTCACCGGCGTGCACGAGGCCGGCGTGGTTCACTCCGATGCGTGGCATCCGGGACCGGGCACGCTGCCGACGGTGGCCTTCCAGGACGGCACTCTCGAGGCGTGTCGCGACGATCTGGGGCGGCTTCTCGACGAGCTGGCGCAAGCTCCGGCGTGAGTGCGCGAGGAGCTCTTCGTTCGCCAGGCGGAGATCTTCCTGGCCCAGGCTAGGCTCCCGGCTCCTCGCAGGCGAACGCCAGGGCGTGGCCGTCCGGGTCCAGGCAGTAGCCTGCACGGTGGCCCCAGTCTCGCACGGCCACTCGGCTGAGCTCGGCCGCGCCGGCGCGGACGGCCGCTGCCAGGCGTTCCTCCGGGTCGGGGACCCGCAGGTAGAGCTCGGAGCGAGGCGTTCCCTGTGCGCCGGCAGGGTCGGGAAGGGCGGGGCCCAGCAGGCGCGAGATCCCGGCCGACGGCATCAGGCCCAGCACGGCGCCCCCGGGCAGCTCGAACTCGGTCATGCCCGGGACGTCGAGCCGGGGCGCCGCGTCGAGCACCTCCCCATAGAAGACGCGGCTGCGCGCCCGATCGGCCACGAACAGGATGAAGTGGACGCCGCTTGCCGGCGACATGGCGCTGCCCACTACTGGCCCTGGACGAGGGCCAGGGGTTCGAGGCCGAAGTTCCGGGCGGTCAGCGAGACGCGGATCTTCTTGGTGTCGGCGCCCGCGGTCAGGAGCACGGGGATGGCGGTGCAGGGAACGGCTCGGAACCGCATGGGGATCCTCCGGAGGCGAGCTGGCGTCAGCCGTCCGCGCGCTTGGCGGCCTTGCCCAGAGCCGAGTCCACCAGCTCCTGGAAAGAGCGCTCGAGCATGTCGCGGAAGGGGTCGAGGTCCGGGACGGCCGTGGCGTCTGCGTCGATGCCGACGAAGAGCCGGCCTCGGTAGCCGTAGAGGGCCACGCTGATGGGGCACTGGGGAGCCACGGGCGCGTACGGGTAGGCCGACGTGATCTCCGCGCCGGCCACGTAGCGCGGAATCGGAATGCCCGGCACGTTGGTCACGATCAGGTCGATCTGCTGGGCCGACGCGTAGAACAGGCGGCGGTAGAGCGCGGCGGGCAGGGCGGCCAGCGCGCCGGTCAGCTCCGGCAGCAGCTCCGACGAGGCGTTGCGCTTGCGCGCCTCGACGCGCTTGCGCACCTCGCGGAAGCGCGGGATTGGACGGCGGCGTCCGATGGGCAGGCGTACCAGGATGCCGGTGGTCCGGTTGCCGATGCCCGCATCGACTCCCTGCAGCTCGGGCGGGCGCAGGTTGATGGGCACCAGGGTCAACAGCTCCTCGACCTTCCCGTGGCCCTGCTGCCGGTGCCACTCGCCCATGGCGCTGGCCACGCCCGTAAGCAGCACGTCGATCATGCGGCCCTGGAGCGCCTTGCGGGTCTGGCGCAGCTGCTCGAAGTCGATCTCCAGCCCGGAGAGCCGTCGCGCGCGCCCGCTTGCGGCGAGCGGAGAGGGGCTTCGGTAGGCCACATCTTCCAGAAGGCCGCCCACGGCCTCCGCTGCCTGCATCAGGGCGCCCGGCTCGCGGATCGTCCGCCAAGCGGCACCGGCCAGCGCGCGCCCCCGTTCTGCGTCTTGCATCAGGCGATCGCGCACGGCGGTGGCCAGTCGGGTGGTGGCCGCAGGCTCGTCCCAGCCGCCCGGCGCCTTGTCGGGCGGCGGCGGCAGGGGCTCGCCCTCCCGGTCGGCGTCGGTCAGCGCCGCCAGGATGGTGTTGCCGCCGACGCCGTCGGCCACGGCATGGTGCAGCCGGAAGAAGATTGCGGATCCGTGGGGGTGATCGATCTCGATCAGCTCCCACAGGGGCCGGGTGCGGTCGAAGGGCCGCTCGTAGATCGGCCAGGGAGTAGCGGCGCACGTGGAAGTCCAGGTCGAAGGTCGGGTCGGCCTCCCAGCGGGGCAGGGCGATGCCCAGGGGCGCCTCTACCACCCGCTGGCGCAGGCGGGGCACCGCTTCAACGGCCCGCGCGGCGGCGGCGCGCAGGCGTTTGGGCTCCGGAGCGCGATCCAGCAGCATCAGCAGCGCCATGGTGGTTCGCTGTCGCGGCTGGTCCGCGTACCAGAACGCCAGGTCTTCGGGGCTGAGGGGCGAGCTCTCGGGATTGGGCGGCATGGCGTGCGTTCCTCGTTCCTGATAGAGGAGAATACCGCGCTTGGCTGTCACCCAGACGACTCGGGACCGCGAGCCGGCGATTCCGTAGGCTCTCGTCAGCCGGCCGACCCCACCCGGGGCGGGCAGGGGGGTGCGATGAGCAAGGGCGGAGCAGGGGGGGTGGCGTGAGCGACGGCCCGCGGCGTCCCCCCAAGCGGCGTTCCCGCGTTCCCTCCGGCCGAGTCGAGCGCCTGGCCCGCTTCGGCTGGATGGCGGGCGAGCTGGCGGCGGGGAGCCTGGCTGAGGGCGCGCGCCGGGCGCTGCGCGGCGGAGCCGGCGAGGCCGCCAGCGCAATCCTCTCCGGCGCCAACGCCAAGAAGCTGGCGCGGCGCCTCTCCAGCATGCGCGGCGCGGCCATGAAGCTGGGCCAGCTGCTCTCCCTGGAGACCGACGACATCCTGCCTGCGGAGTTCGTCGAGGCTCTGGCGGTGCTGCGCGACGCCGCCGACACGATGCCCGAGACCCAGGTGCGCCGCGCACTCGGGCGCGCGTATGGCAAGGGCTGGGAGGAGCGCTTCCTCCGCTTCGACATGGATCCGATCGCGTCGGCTTCGATCGGCCAGGTGCACGAGGCCGTGGCAGTCGACGGGCGCGAGCTGGCGCTGAAGATCCAGTACCCCGGCGTGGCCCGCAGCATTGAGAGCGACGTGAACAACGTCGCCGCGCTGCTGCGGCTCTCGCGTCTGCTGCCGGGGGGGCTGGACGTGTCCGGCATCGTCGCCGAGGCGAAGCGCCAGCTTCGCCAGGAGGCGGACTACCTGACCGAGTCCGAGAACCTGCGCCGCTATCGCGAGCTGGTGGCCGACGAGCCCCGCCTGGTGGTGCCCCGCGTGCACGCCGACCTCACCACGAAGCGGGTGCTGGCCATGGATCGCATGCGCGGCCTGCCCATCGAAGATCTCGCGGCCCGGGGCACCGATCAGGTGCGCCGCGACGAGGCCGGCCGCATGCTCGAGCACCTGGTTCTGCGCGAGCTCTTCGAATTCCACTTCATGCAGACGGACCCGAACTTCGCCAACTACCTGGTGGACCCGGCGGACGACCGCATCCTGCTGCTGGACTTCGGCTCGACCCGGGAGTTCGAGCCCGCGTTCGCTGCACGGTACGCAGATCTCTGCCGCGCCGTCATCGACGGCGACCGGCCCGCGGTGCACCGGGCCGCCGCGGCCATCGGCTACGTGGGCTCCGACGAGACGGAGCACCGCAGCGAAGGCCTGGTGGACCTGATCCTGCTGGTCTGCGAGCCGTTCCGGAACCGGGGACCGTACGACTTCGCCCACTCGAACCTGGCGGCCCGCGCACGCGACATCGGGCTCGATCTGATGTTCCGGCGCGGCTTCTTGCACCCGCCGCCCCCGGAGACCGTGTTCCTGCACCGCAAGCTGGTGGGCTCGTTCCTGCTCTGCGCGCGCATCCGCGCCCGCGTCGACATGCGGGCCCTGCTGGAGCCCTTCCTCGACAGCGGAGTGGAACCCTGACCGACGTGGCCTTTCCCGCGAACCTGGCGGATCTCACCCCCGATTTGCTGACCACGGTGCTGGCCGAGCGCCGGCCCGGCGTGCGTGTGGACAAGGTCCGGGTCCTGGAGCGGGCGAAGTGCGGCGACGGGCTGGCCTCCACCGCCGATCGCGTCGCCTTGGGCCTCGACTACATGCCCGGCTGCGAGGCGGATCTGCCGGCGCGGATGGTGCTCAAGACCATCCTGCTGCACCGCACCCTGCGCTTCGGTATGCCGGTGATCCTGGGCCTGGCCCGCACGCTCTCGCGTCTGGACCGGGTGCCGATGTTGGGGAGCCGGGCACGGCCGCTGACCTTCAGCGTGGTCAACCTCTACCAGCGTTTCTTTCCCCACGCGCCCGAGGCCATGTACGCCAACGAGGTCCACTTCTACCGCGACATCCGTCCGGAGCTGGAGATCGAGGCGCCGCGGGCCTTCGGCAGCGTGTTCGACGAGAGCAACGGCCAGTTCGGCATCCTGATGGAGGATCTGACGCTGCGCGCGGCGCGCTTCCCCAACGCCACGACGCCGGTCTCCTCGGACGAGGTGGCCGGGCTGCTCTCCACCCTGGCGGCACTGCACGCGCGCTTCTGGCAGAGCCCTCGCTTCGACGCTGACCTGCGCTGGCTACCGACCACCTCGCGGGGCGGGATGTTCCCGGTCTTCGACGCCATCGGCCTGGATCTGATCCGCGATCAGGTGCGCAAGAACGCGTTCAAGCAGGAGCTGCTCGCGCCCCTGAACCGCTCGCTGGAGCAGCTCTGGCAGGACACCTGGAAGGTCCAGAGCCTCTTCGACGCGGGGCCCGTCACCCTGTGCCACGGTGACTCCCACATCGCCAACACCTACCTGCTGCCGGGCGCCCAGGGCGGACTGCTCGACTGGCAGCTCATGGTGAAGGGAAGCTGGGCCCACGACCTGACCTACCTCATCGTGACCGCCTTGGAGCCCGAGGCGCGGCGCACGCATGAGCGCGAGCTGATCGCCCACTACCTGCAAGAGCTTCGCAGCCGAGGGGTGCAGGGGGCTCCCGGCGACGAGGAAGCCTGGCTGCGCTACCGCCAGGCCGTGGTCTGGGGGATCGTGATCGGCTGGCTGATCACGCCCCCCCAGAACTACGGCCGGGCCATCACCGAGGCCAACATCCGCCGCCTGGTGACGGCGGCGCTGGACCTGGAGACCTTCGCAGCGGTCGGCTGAGCGGTGGGCCGGGGGGCGGCTACAGGTGCTTGCGGAAGAAGTCGGCGTAGCGGGCTGACAGCTCCGGCAGTCGCTCGTCGCGGTAGACCTCGAAGTGCTCGCAGTCCAGGGAGACCAGCTCACAGTCCGCGATCCGTTCGGCGCACTGCTTCGCGGTTGCCGCCGGGACCAGCTGATCGTGCTCCGCCAGCACCATGAGCACCGGGCATCGAACCTGCCCGGCTTCGTCCATGGGGCTGTAGCGCATGATGTTCGGCAGCACGCGCGCAGGAATCCGGTTGGGCCAGGCGCTGCCTTCGGGAAGCAGGTCGACGAACTCCTGGGCGTCGGGAGAAGCCAGCAGGCCGAACTCGTTCGGCCCACCCACCGCGGGCACGCAGTAGACGCGGCCGAAGCGGGAAGCCAGCTTGTCGCGGAAGAAGCTCCAGGCCAGCCGGGCCCGGTAGCGCCACGGCGTCTGCGTCGCATCGGCCCCGCCCACGAACGGAACCTGGGATACGATCGCCGACACCTCCGCGTCGCGGGCCGCCGCCGTGATCACGTGCCCGCCTCCGAAGGACGATCCGAACAGGCCCAGCCGCGCGCCGTCGACTTCCGGCAGGCCGCGAACGAAGCGGATCGCGGTCTGCAGGTCCTCCACGTGGCGCACCGGATCCACCAGGTCGCGCGGGCTGCCTTCGCTGTCGCCCAGGTTGCGGTAGTCGAAGAGCAGCACGGCCAGGCCGGCGTCGGCGAAGCGTTCGGCGTAGCGGGGGAAGATCATGTCCCGGTAGGCGGAGAAGCCGTGGGACATCACCACGATCGGCGGCTTCGGCACGTCTTCGGGCAGGTACAGCCAAGCCGCGCAGCGGAGGCCATCACTCTGAAAGTCCCGATCGAGCCTCTGGTGGGCCATGCGGCTCAGTCCTCTTCCGGAACGCCCTGCTGGGTGTCCATCATGTCGATCAGCACCTGGTGCACGAAGCCCTGGGCCTCGGGCGGCAGGCTGCCGTAGATGGACTGGCTCTTGGGCTTTTCCTGGGGCGGGTTCTTCGCGTAGGTCACCGCCTGGGCCAGGTCGCTGGTGAAGGAGTCCACCACGCCCGCCTGCGTCTGCGGGCGCGTTACGCACATGTGGATCGCGTCCGGATGCTGCTGGCCGTTGAAGCGCCAGCCGCGTCCGCGCATGAAATCGTTCACGTGGTAGATGTTGAACGCGTCCGAGTTGAACGAGAAGCAGAAGCTGGGCACGCCCAGGATGCGAAGCTCGTCGTGGCTGCGCACCGCGTCCTGCATGGCGTAGGCGGTCTCGAAGATGGCCTTCGCGTAGCGCAGGTAGCCCTCGCGGCCCAGGTGGACCATCGAGGCCCAGGTCGCGGCCAGGATCCCGCCGGAGCGGCTGCCGGCCATGCCCGGGGAGTGGTACTTCCCGCCGGACCACTCCTGGTTCATGAAGTAGATGTACTGGCGCAGCTTCTTGTCCCGGTAGGAGAGGGTCGAGGAGCCCTTGGGGCCGTAGCCGTACTTGTGGGTGTCGGCGGAGATGCTGGTGACGCCCGGCAGGCGGAAGTCGAAGACGGGGATCGGATGGCCCAGCGCCTCGCCCCAGGGCAGGATGAACCCGCCCAGGCAGCCGTCCACGTGGAGGCCGACGCCGTGCTCCACCGCCAGGTCGGAGAGCTCGTCGATGGGGTCGATGGTCCCGTACCCGTAGTTGCAGGCCGAGCCCACCAGCAGCGCCGTGCGCGGCGTGATGTGATCGCGCACGAAGTCCATGTCCACCTGGGTCGTCTGCGGGTCGATCGGGGCGCGCACCTCCTCGAGGCCGAACAGATGGCAGGCCTTGCGGAAGGCCGAGTGCGCCGTCTCCGGCAGGATCACCTGGGGCTGGGTGATGCCGCGTTCCTCGCGGGCCTGCTCGCGGTAGGCCAGCACCGCGGTCAGGATGCTCTCGGTGCCGCCGCTGGTCAGCGAGCCGGCCGGCTCGCTGCCGGGGCGAGCCGCTTCCGCGTGCAGCATGTCCAGGGTCATGGCCAGGATCTCGCCCTCGAAGCGCGTGGCGCTGGGGCAGATGTCGCGCTGCAGCACGTTCACGTGGGAGTAGAGGCCGAAGGCCTTGGTCATGTAGGCGTAGTGCTCGAGGTCGCCGCAGTACATGGTCCCCGACACGCGGCCCGTCCTCCAGAAGCCGTCCTCCTCATCGGAGATCTCGCGCAGCTCCGCCAGGATCTCGTCGCGGGTCCGGCCCTTCTCGGGCATGCGGCGGTTCACCCCGTAGCGGTCGGCGTAGGGGTAGAAGGAGCTCTGCTTGGCCATGTTGGGGTCCTCAGTCGGAGTTCAGGAGTTCGAGGGCGCGGGCGTGCAGCTCGCGGTTGCCTGCGGCGACGACGAAGCCGCCGTCCTGCGCGGTGCCGCCGTCGCGGCCGGTCACCACGCCGCCGGCGCCTTCCAGGATCGGGATCAGGGGAACGATATCGTAGGGCTGGAGCTGGTTCTCGATCACCAGGTCCACCTGGCCCAGGGCGAGCAGGCAGTAGGCGTAGCAGTCGCCCCCGAAGCGGCGCAGGAGGCAGGCCTGGGAGACGCGCTCGAAGGCGGCGAGCTCCGACGCCGTGGCGAACAGGCCCGGGTCGGTGGCGTACAGGACGGCCTCTTCGAGCCGCGTGGTGGCGCGGGTTGCCAGGCGCTGCTGCTCGACGCCCCTGCGGAACCACGCTTCGCCGTCGCGGACGCCCGCGAATGTCTCGCCCAGGTAGGGCTGGTGCATCGCGCCGGCGACGGGGCGCTTTGCCAGGGTCAGCCCCAGGAGCATGCCCCAGGCCGGCATCCCGCTCATGAAGGCGCGGGTCCCGTCGATCGGGTCCAAGACCCAGCAGGCATCGTTGGCGCCGGGCTGGAAGCCCTCCTCCTCGCCCAGGATTCCGTGATCCGGAAAATCCCGGCGGAGTCGTCGGCGTACGAAGGCCTCGATCTCGCGGTCCGCTGCGGTCACCGGATCGAAGGCGTGCTCGCCCGCCTTGTTTTCCACGGTTGTCGAGGTCCGGAAGTGGCGCAGGGCGATCGGGCCGGCCTCCTCGAGGATCGCGACCGCCGCGGCGAGCTGCGCTTCGATCTCGCCGGAATCCATGCGGCTCATCCGTTCAGCGCCTGGAAGATGGGACGCGTCTGTTCGAAGGTTCGTACGAACTGCTCGAACAGGCGGTCGTACACGATGGCGGCTTCGGCTTCCGGCTCGAACTCGCGCTTCACGGGACAGAATGTCTCGAGCTGGGAGCGGTCGGCCTCTCCGCGATCGCAGAACGTCAGGTAGGCCGAGGCGCGGTTGATGACGTGGCGCGCGTCGGCGAGCTGGTGCACCGGGCGGCCCGTGGCGTCCGCCATGATGCGCGCCCAGCCCTCGGAGACGGCGGCGCCCCCCGCGAAGCGCAGGGAGGTGAACTCGTGACCGACGAACTCCTCGACGGCCGGCAGGAGCCAGCGCAGGCCGTAGGCGATGCCCTCCATGACGGCGCGCACCATGTCTGCGCGCCCGGTCTCCAGGGAGACGTTGAGGAACCCGCCGCGCATGCTGGCCTCGGACTCCGGCGCCACCGCGCCGGTCAGCCAGGGCAGGAAGAGCATTCCCCGAGCGCCGGGAGGAGAGCTGGAGAGCGCCGCCTCGATTTCTCGGAAGGGATCCTCAGCGCGATGGTCGGCCAGGGCGTCGTTCGTAAAGAACACATTGCGCATCAGGTGGTCCAGGGAGCCCGCGCCAAGCCCGTTCTCCGCGAGCGCCAGGTAGCGGCCGGGAACCGGGCTGGGCGCGCTCACGATGCCGTGCTCCATGTCGGTGTGGCGCCGCTCCGTGTGGGCCAGCACCTGGCCGGTGGTGCCCACGTTCACGCCGCCCACGCCGTCGTGTGCCGTTCCCGCGCCCACGGCCACCGCCTGGGTGTCGTTGATGCCCGAGTACACGGAAGTACCGGCGGCCAGCCCCAGCTCCTCGGCCACCTCCGGCCGGAGCGGTCCGATCTGCGATCCCACGGGAACCATCTCCGGCAGCTTGCCGCGGTCGATGCCCGAGAGTCGGATCAGGTCCTCGTCCCAGTGGGCTTCGTTGGGGTGCCGGTGATCGCCCAGGAGGAGGGGAAAGGCGGTGCACGCGTTGGCTGTGAAGCGTCCGGTCAGGCGCGCGGCCAGGTAGTCCATGGGCTCCAGGAACGCGTGGGTCTTCTCGTAGATCTCCGGTCGCTCGCGCTGGACCCAGAGCATCTTCGAGAGCGAGCAGGCACCGCTCGGCAGCGGGATCATTCCATGGCGCTCCAGCCAGGTGAGCGGGGCGCCTTCCACCGCCAGCAGCTCGTGTGCGAAGGGGGAGCCGCGCCCATCCATCCAGAGGATCAGGTTCGAGAGGGGGCGCGCCTCGGCGTCGACGGGAACCAGCGAGAAGAACTGGCTCACCAGCCCGACACCGACGATCCGCTGCGCCGGAACACCGCTCCGGCCCACCACCTCGCGGATGGCATCGCAGACGCGGGTCCAGATTGCCTCCGCATCCTGCTCCGCACCCTTGTCGGGCAGCCGAAGGGTCGCAACACGCCGGGTCGTGGAGGCGGCGATCTGCCCTGCGTCGGAGACCAACGCCACCTTCGGGCCGCTCGTCCCGAGGTCGATCGAGAGCACGTGGGGGCGAGCGCTCATCGGCTCCGTCTCCCGGCGTTCGTTCTCGAAGCGGCGTCCGCCATGGCATCACGGTAGCCGATGGAGGGCCGGCTCCTAGTCGGGGGTGAGCTCCGGGCGCCCCCGGTAGCGGTAGACCAGCATGTGGCCCCGTGGCTCGAAGCCGTAGAGCTCCCCGATGGGCTCGAAGAGCGCCGGGTCCTGCGCCAGGGCGACCAGATCCGGGGCGCTCCTGCGCGCGGCCCGCGGGCGCGTGTAGGTCACGAAGAGGCTCTTGCCCGTGGCGTCCGCCTCGGCCATCAGCTCCACGAGCTCATCGGGGCCGTGCGGGAGGTGCACGAGCGGGTCGTAGTACCACGGCGGTCGCATCCAGGCGGCGGTGAGAATCCGTTCGTTGGCCGGGTCGAAGGGATCCCGCACCGGGCGCATGAGCGAGACGGCCTGCTTTCTCTCCTGCACGGGGCCGGCCCGCAGGGCCTGCAGGACGTGCCGGGTCGACCCGACATAGCCGATCCAGAAGGTCGCCATCAGGGCAACGGCGGCCAGGCTGCGCAGCCGCGGCGCGGCCAGGCGCGCGAAGACCGTCTCGCAGCCAATTCCCAGCAGGATCGCCAGGCTCGGCACGGCGTAGATCGCATACCAGGGGTGGAAGAGCGCCTCGGCGGTCCAGGCGATATAGAACGTGAGCGGGCCCGGCAGGGCCAGCATGGCCACCAACCACGCCTGGGCTCCGCCGCGGCGCAGCAGCCGCAGCGCGCCCAGCAGCGCCAGGGCGACGGCCAGCGCCACCAGCCCGTGGAAGAGCCAGGGGTGCTCCCAGGCGAAGTCCACGAGCTCCGCGTACTGGTCCCGAGCCCCGCGCACGCGCCAGAAAGTTCCGGACCACAGATGGGCCAGGAGATCGCGGATCATGCGCGGTTTGTGGTCGGCGTCGCCGAAGGGAATGTGGAAGGCGAGGATGAAGAAGTTGGCCAGCATGAGCTGCGCCCAGATTCCGGCTGCTGCGAGGCTGGAGACGAGCCAGCGCGCCGCATGCACGTCGCCGCCTGCGTGGCGACGGCGGATCAGCTCGGCCACAACCGCCAGGTTCGCCAGCGCCACTAGCAGGCCGGCCCCCGGGTAGGTCCACAGCAGAAGGGCGCCCGTCGCGGCGAAGGTCAGCCAGCGGTGCCAGGTGCCCCGGTGAAAGGCTCGCAGCTGCGCCAGCAGCAGCAACGGGAGAAGCAGCAGGACCAGCGAGTAGCCGCGCGCCTCGGAGACGTAGCGCAGGATCCAGGGGTGGACGGCCAGCAGCCAGGCCACGAACACGCCCGCCGTGGGAAAACCCAGCCGGCGCAGCAGCAGCGCCGTCGCGGCAATGGCTGCGAGACCGGCCAGGTAGGCGGGGATGCGTGCGACGCGCTCATCGGGCCAGCGCAGCTCCGGCCGCGCCACCAGGCGCCAGGCGCCCACGGTGAGGCGGACGAGGATCGTGTGGGGGACGTGGTTGTTCGCGCCGTGTCTGCGACTGAGCCTGTAGTGGAGCGTGTCCTGCCAGCTCCGGTCCCGCTCGATCAGCTCGCCGCGCTGGTTGTGGGTATAGCCGCCGTCGGCGAAGAAGAAGACGGTGGACTCCTCGTCGTCCCAGAAATCGAACTCGAGCCGCGGCCAGGCCAGGATCGCAGCGCAGACCACGGCTCCGGCCGCATCCGTGGGCGTTTCGCGCGGGCGCAGCCAGCGCGGAGCCGACCACCAGAGCAGCAGCACCAGCAGCGCGTTGCCGGCGCTGATCCAGTAGCCGTACATCTGCACCAGGTCGAGGCTGCCGACCTTCTCGCCTTGACGGAGGAGCTCGGCGGTCTCCCCGGGCTTGTCGCCCACGATCAGGATGACCGCGAGCCCGACCAGCGCCAGACCCAGTGCAACGCGCACCCAGCGCACTCGATCCATCTCCACGCGGGCCTCTAGGCCGGGTCGGGCCCGACGCGGATCATGCGTTTGCCGCGGTTCTCGCCCGCGAGCAGACCGATCAGGCCGCGCGGCGCGTTGGCGAGCCCGTCG
>JAFDET010000352.1 GCA_019310195.1 Deltaproteobacteria bacterium | reverse complement strand
GCGATCCCGTCCTTGACGAACACGTCCCACGAGCACGCCGAGATGCAGTTGGCCCGGGTGTGGGTCCCCTTGGCAACCCGGTCCCAGGTCCAGCGATCGCGCCACACGTCGCTGAAGTCGCCGTAGTGAACGACGTCCACGGCCGTCTTCGGCGCCGGCAGGGGTCCCACCAGCGGCGCCGGACCGCGGCCGCGTTGGCGCAGATGGCAGAGTCCCAGGCCCACAGTTGGACTCACTCATACCGGCTGAACCTCCACGCGCGTGTCGCGATCCGTGTGACTGGGCTGCAAGGCGATCACCATCGGCCGCAGGTGGTACTGGCCTCCGGCGAGCTCGACGGGATTGAGTGGACTGGGAATCAGGTTCTGGAAGCCCTTCCCGTTCTTGAACTGGAAGTTCTCCCAGGCGTGGTAGATGATGAGCTGCCCCTTCCGGACGCTCGGCATCACCTTGGCCATGATCTGGAACTCGTCGAGGTCGTTGAACACCCGGACCTGCCCACCATCGCGAACCCCGCGCTCCGCCGCATCCTCGGGCCCGATGCATACCAGCGGCTCACCGCGCTGCTGCTGCAGCATCAGCTTGTCGTCCCGCCAGTTGGCGTGGATGCTCCAGCGCGTGTGCCCGCCCGTCAGCATCAAGGGGTAGTTCCCGCCGGCGGTCGGCGGGTCCTTGTGCATCGGCAGCTCCTCGCCCATCTCGAGGTAGAGATCCTGGTCCAGGTAGAACTGGATGCGCCGCGAAAGCGTCGGATAGGGAACCTTGTCCACCACGTGATTCGTGAGAGGCGTGATGGTTTCGCCGGGCCGGATCGAGGTGGCGTTCCCGACGGACCCGGGGCTCTTCCCGATCCCCTCGAAGCGCGCGAAGCCCTTCTTCTTGAGCTCGTCCCACTCCAAACCGCCCAGGTTCGTGGCCCGTTCCAGCAGGTCCGCGCAGACCTTCTCGTCGTCGGTCGGGCCGAACCGCCCGCCCTGGGAGTATTTCTCGTAGAGGTTGTGGAGCGGCCTCTCGTCGCCCCGGCGGTCCACGTAGCTGCGCATGCCCCGCGCCTTCGCCCGCTCGTCCACCGCCTTGGCCAGCAGCGAGATGATCTCCCAGTCCGACTTGGCCTCGAAGAAGGACGTGGCCTTCTCGCCCGAGTGGATGTACGGCATCAGCGGCGTGACCCACTTGTGCTCGCTGCGCTCGTACCAGCCGGCGGCCGGCAGCACGTAGTCGGACTGCAGCGTCGTGGACGTCATGCGGAAGTCCAACGTGACCACCGTGTGCAGCTTGGGCCACAGGTGCTTCAGCACCAGCGGGTAGCTGCGAATCCGGCGCAGCGGGTTGCTGCCCAGAACCAGCATCATGCGGGGATCGTTTCCGGGCTTGGGCCAGACGTACTGCCACTCCTTCTCGAGCGACTCCTCCAGCACCTCGCGCACCGGACGCTTCAGGTAGGGATCCCACTCCTGGAGCCTATCGCTCGCCTCGAGGAGACCGCCGTGGACGTACCAGAAGAGCGCCCCCGACGTCATCCTCCCCTGCGCGATCACGTCGCGGCCGTGCTCGTGGACGATCATCTCGTCGCTGTAGCCCTCGAGCTTCATGCGAGCCGTGTCGACGAGCATGCCGCCGATGATCTTGAGGGCGGTCGTGTTCATCATGTCCGAGACGGAGAACATGTCCCGGACGAACCCCTCGAGGCCATCGTGGTCCAGCCACGGGAAGCCGACGAAGCCGCTGCCCTTCTTTCCGTAGTTGCCGGTGAGGGCGAAGACCAGGGCCTGGGTCCGCTCGACCAGGTTGCCGTGGTAGTACTTCGCCATGTTGCTGGTGGTGACCATGGACGCGGCCTCGGCTCGACCCATGGCGCGAGCCAGCCGGCGGATCAGGGCGGGCGGCGTTCCGCAGCTTCGCGTGGCTTCCTCGGGGCGGTAGGCCGAGAGCCGCTCGCGAAGCAGGGAGAAGACGGTGCGGACACCCACCGAGCGGCCGTCCTTCAGGGTCACCTGGAAGCGGCCCTCCAGCTCGGGCTCCAACCCCTCGAGCCGCAGGCTGCGCCGCGGCGCGGGCAGGGCCCCACGCGTGCGGTCGTAGAGGTAGAGCTCCTCGTCGCTCCCGCCCCGCTTCAAGTCCGCGCTTCGCAGCAGGCGGCGCGTGTCGTCCCGCACCAGCATGGTCAGGTCCGTCTGCTCCACCAGGAACTCGCGATCGATCAGGTCTTCCTCGACCAGGACCTGGGCGATGGAGAGCCCGAGGGCCGCATCGGTGCCGGGCTCCACCGGCACGTAGAGATCGGCATGCACGCTCGAGGCGTTGTAGTCGGGCGCGATGCAGACCACCCGGGCGCCCTTGTAGCGCGCCTCCGTCAGGAAGTGGGCGTTGGGGATCTGGGTGTAGAGGGGATTGCTGCCCCAGATCAGGATCAGGTCCGAGTAGAAATAGTCGTCGGCCGAGCGCTCGAAGGAAATCTTGCCGAAGGTCTCGGCGACGCCGCGATGGCCGTCCCCGATCTCGGTGTTCATGTCCAGGTTGGTCGAGTCCATCAGGACCGAGAGCCGCTGGTGCCCCGCGCTCATGGTGCCCTCGGTGTAGAGCGGCCCGAGCTCCCAGATGACGCGGTCGGAGCCGTCCTGCTCGATGGTGTCGAGCATGGCGTCGGCGACCTCCCGGGTCGCCTGCTCCCATGAGATCCGCTTCCAGCGGCCCGAGCCCCGCGGCCCCACCCGCTTGAGCGGGTACCGCACGCGGCCTGGGTCGTACATGCGCTCGCTGAAGCAGGCGCCCTTCTGGCAGCCGCGCGGATTGGGGTCCGGGACGTGCTCATTGGTCTGGGGGTAGTCGGCCACCTGCTCTTCGCGCCAGACCATTCCCTCGCGGACGTAGACGTTCCAGGCGCAGTGGGCCTGGTACCAGCAGTTCACGAAGTGACTGCTCTTGACGACCTTGTCCCAGCGCCAGCGCTCGCGGTACACGTCGCGCCAGTCGCCGTACTCGGGCGGCGCGGGACTGCCCGCGACTCCTTCCGGCGCAGCCGGGCCCTCGGCCTG
The DNA here is from genome assembly GCA_019310195.1 of Deltaproteobacteria bacterium. Classification (GTDB taxonomy): domain Bacteria; phylum Myxococcota_A; class UBA9160; order UBA9160; family JAFDET01; genus JAFDET01. Next base: position 110 of record JAFDET010000352.1, on the reverse strand, counting down.
GGAACACAGCCGCCCAAGCCCCAGGGAGAGCGCCGTGACTCCGGCCGCACCGGCCACGCCCGCCCGCAGGACGGTGCGCCGGGTGACCGACGGAACGCGTGTCAGCTCTT
>JAFDET010000351.1 GCA_019310195.1 Deltaproteobacteria bacterium | reverse complement strand
CCATCCGCGCGACTACGTGGACCTGCGCGTCGAGCTGGAGGACGGCGGCGTGCGCGTCGCGTTCGGCGAGTGTCCGGCGTTCCAGGAAGGCGACGACTGCTCCTGGCTCGCCCACCTGGGCAAGGAGCCGCACCCGGCGTTGGACGCCATTGCGCGCGCCGTGAACCCTCGGGCCAGCTGCATCCCAACGCACCTCCGCGGCGACGAGCGCCTGGCGTTCCACGTGGAGATCGACCCCGACGCGGCGCCCCATGCGGAGGCGCGGGACGTGAAGCTCGCCAAGGTGAGCAAGGGTGCCCACATCGTGCTCCAGCGGCGGCGCCCCCTGCGCGACTGAGCGTCCCGACGCGCTCGAGCCGCGCCGGCCGATGCCAGCGCGGCGCTGCACCCAAGCTCAATCGGCTGAGTGCGGCTCCAGAAGACTCCGCGCTCGGGCGCGCCGGGTGTAGAGCTGGGCGAAGAGCCAGGACAGGAAGACGCCGCCGGCCACCCAGCCCCAGGTGGTTGCGTCGATCCACTCGAGTCCCAGCATGCGCCGCATGCCCGGCAGCAGCACGATGGCGGGCTGGAGCAGGATGCTGGCGATCACGATGGCGTTGAGCGCCCGGTTGGGATCCGGCTGCGAGGTCAGCGCCCGCGACGGGTACACGAACGCCAGCTGGGCCAGGGTCTCGTACAGGAAGACCGCGGTGCGGGTGGCGATGCTGGAGAGGCCGGCGAGGGGAAGCGCCGTCAGCAGGGCCAGGCCCACCGCCGCCTTGACGCCTCCGGTCACGAGCACGAAGCGGATGGCCGGGCGATCGAACAGCGCGGCGTGGCGGGGGCGCGGCCTGAGCTTCATGACGCCCGGCGTGCGATCCAGACCCACGGCCAGGGCGGGAGGGCCGTCGCCGATGATGTTGACCCACAGGAGCTGGGCCGCCGTCAGCGGAACCAGGAGCGCGCCGGCCGCGTCGCGCAGGTCGAAGGCCGCCGCGCCGACGGCGCCGATCGCCACCAGCAGGACCAGCGCCACGTTGGTCGAGAACAGGAAGCGGATGAAGGTCTGGATGTTGGCGTAGATGTTCCGACCTTCTTCGATGGCGGCGACGATGGTGGCGAAGTTGTCGTCCAGCAGGACCAGGTCGGCCACCTCGCGGCTGACGTCGCTGCCTCGTTGACCCATGGCGATGCCCACGTCGGAACACTTGAGTGCGGGCGCGTCGTTGACCCCGTCGCCGGTCACCGCCACCACTTCCCCGCGCGCGCGCAGCACTTCCACCAGCGCCATCTTGTGCTCGGGCGTCACGCGGGCGAAGACGTCGGCCTCCGCCGCCAGCGCGGACAAGGCCTGGGAGTCCAATCCGTCGAGCTGCTCGCCGGTGACCACGCGCCCGCCGTCGATGCCCACCATGCGCGCCACCGAGGCCGCCGTCGCCGGGTGGTCTCCGGTGATCATGAGCACCCGCACACCGGCGTCCCGGGCCGCGCGGACGGCGTCGGACACCTCGGCCCTCGGCGGATCCCAGAAGAGCACGAGCCCCAGCCACTGGAGCTCCTGCTCCCGCTCGCCGTGTCCCCATGCCAGCGCCAGCACACGCAGCCCTTCGGCCGCGTGGCGCTCGGCCTTTTCGGCCCAGTGCCGGCGTTCGCCGTCGTCGAGGTCGCTGCGCGCCAGCAGCACCTCGGGCGCTCCTTTCAGGTAGCTCACAGGCGCGCCGCCCTCGTCCACCGTGACGCGCATGAACTTCCAGGCGCTGTCGAAGGAACGCTCGCCGTGGCGCGGTGAGGCCAGGCGAACCGCGACGGGGTCCACGCCCTGCTCGCGCGCATAGGCGAAGAGGCCGTCCTCCAGCGGATCACAACCGGCGTCGGGCTCGGCGTCGCTGGCCAGCACCATGGCGCGCACGGCGCGAGCCGAGTCCGGGCTGTCGAGCTGGCGGACCAGCATGCGATTCTCGGTGATGGTCCCGGTCTTGTCGGTGGCGATCACGGTCACGGAGCCCAGCGCCTCCACCGCGGCCAGCTTGCGCACTACGGCGCGCCGCTTCGACATGCGCTCCACGCCGAGAGCCAGCGTGAGCGTCAGCACCGCGGGCAGCCCCTCCGGAATGGCGGCCACCGCCAGGGCCACGGCCCAGAGGAACGCGTCGTCGATCCGCGCCCACCCTTCGACCGCCACGTTGCCCGCCACCAGGACGACCGAGATCATGAGCACCCAGCGCGCGATCTGCGCGCCAAACACATCGAGGCGTTGCTCCAGGGGCGTTCGGTCGGTCCGCACCTCGCCCAGCATTCCGGCAATACGCCCCATGCTGCTGGCGGACCCGGTCTGGGTGACCTGCGCATAGGCGGCGCCCCGCACCACCAGGGTTCCCGCAAAGACCTGCGAGTCCGGCGCCTTGTCCACCGGCACCGACTCGCCGGTGAGAACGGATTCGTCCACCAGGAGCCCCTGCTCGCCGTCCACTCGGGCATCGGCCGGAACGCGCGCGCCCGCCGCGATGCGCACCACGTCGCCCGGCACCAGGTCGCGGCTCGGCCGCCGCTCCAGCCGCCCGTCGCGGAACAGCCAGGCCTGGGGCGCCTCCAGCTCGCGCAGGCTCGCCAGGGTGTTCTCCGCCCGGTACTCCTGCCACACCCCGAGCACCGCATTCAGCAGCAGGATGGCCGCGATGGCGATCGCCTCGAAGGGAACTCCTTCCGCCCCCTCCCACAGCCACGCCCCCAGGTCCACCACGAGCGCAAGGATCAGCACGTAGATCAGCGCGCTCTGGAGCTGCCGCAGAAAGCGTCGCCACAGGGGGACCGGCGGTGCCTCGGGCAGCGCGTTGGGCCCGTACTCGGACAGCAGCCGGCGGGCCTCGTCGCTGGTCAAGCCGCGAGTAGGAGCGGCGGATGCGGGGGACTGCATGGGGTGATGCGGGTCGTCAGCGGCCACGGAAC
>JAFDET010000117.1 GCA_019310195.1 Deltaproteobacteria bacterium | reverse complement strand
CGTAGGCGCGAAGCTGGGCCAGGAAGCCCGTGACCAGCCGGTTCAGCTCCAGGAAGGCGAGCCGGTCGCCCTCGCAGAGCCGCTCCACCACGGCCGGCCAATCGCGGTCCATGCCCGGATCATGGAGCCAATCGCCCGGAAATGCTCTGGATTTTATAGTTTGTTTTTCGAACTTCCCTGTGCGAAGATCGCACTCGACATGACCGGCTTCCGCTACGCCCAGTTCTGCACGGCCTGCCCGGCGTCAGCAGCAGCGTCCTGTCCGAACGCATGGCTCACCTCGAGGGCCACGGGATCGTCGAGCGGCGCGAGCTGCCGCCGCCCGCCGCCAGTACGGTCTACGCGCTGACGGACACCGGCCTCGCCCTGCGCCCGGCGCTGATCGAGTTCCTGCGTTGGGGCCTGCGCTTCATGGCGGCCTCACAGCCGGACGATCACTTCGAGCCCGGCTGGCTGCCCATGGGCATCGAGGCCATCGCCCGCCACGACCCGGTGCCCGACGTGCGCATCGGCCTGCGCATCCGCAACGGCGACACGCCGATCCAGGTGATGGTGCGCGGCGGAGCGGACGGTGTGCACGTGGAGTCGGGCGCGGGCGAGACCGACGCCCAGCTCGATACCGACGGCCGCGCCGCCGTGCTTCTCGCTGCCGGCGCTCTCTCCCTGGAGCAGGCCGAGGCCACGGGCCTGGCCAGCGCCCACGGCGACCGCGCCGTCCTGGAACGATTCTCGGAGCTGTTCGAGATGCCGGCTCCGGAGCCAACCCCCAACCCAGGTTCGATTTCCTAGAAGGAGTTCCCATGCCGATCCTGCACGGTGTCAACGCTTCCCCGTTCGTGCGCAAGGTGCGCGTCGCCCTGGCCATCAAGGGCATCGACTACGAGCTCAACCCGGTGATGCCGATGGGCGTCTCCGACGAGTACAAGCAGAAGAGCCCGCTCGGGAAGATCCCCTGCTGGGAGGACGGCGACTTCACGCTGCCCGACTCGTCCTGCATCATCGCCTACCTGGAGAAGCTCCAGCCCGAGCCCACCCTCTACCCGTCGGATCCCAGGGAGCTGGGCCGCGCTCTCTTTCTGGAGGAGTACGGCGACTCCAAGCTCGCCGAGACGGTGGGGCCGTTCTTCTTCGAGCGCATCGTGCGGGGCAAGATCATGAAGGCCGAGCCCGACGAGGCGCGCCTGGCGAAGGTGCTGGCGGAGGAGCTGCCGCCGGTCTTCGACTGGCTGGAGAGCCAGGTGCCCGAGAGCGGCGACGCGATCGTGGGCGGGCGCTTCAGCATTGCCGACATCGGCATCGCCACCCAGCTGGTGAACGGGCGCCACGCCGGCCTGGACGTGGACGCTTCGCGCTGGCCGCGCCTGGCCGCCTACCGCGATGCGGTCTTCGGAAACCCGTACTTCAAGCCGATCGTAGAAGAAGAGACGGCCCAGTTCGGGGCCATGTAGCAAGGCCGAGGAGATCACCATGACCCAGATCGTCCTGCACGGAAGCCGCCTCTCGCCCTTCGTGGAGAAGGCCTATCGCGGGCTGCGCTACAAGGGGCTCGACGTCGAGTTCGTCGAGCTCGGCAACCCCCTGGAGCTGCGCAAGCTGAACCCGGTCACGCGCAAGATGCCCGTGGCCCTCTTCGACGGTGAGCGGGTCTACGACTCGACCTTCATCCTGCGCCGCGCCGAGGAGCTTCAGCCCGAGCCGCCGTTCTACGCGGCGGACGCCGAAGTGGCGGCGAACCAGCGGCGTCTCGAAGATTGGGCCGACGAGTCGCTCTACTGGATGGCCATGGCGCTGCGTTGGACCCCGAAGAACGCCGCCGCCACGGCGAGCCAGATCCTGGCCGGACTTCCGGCCCTGCTGCGGCCCGTCGTGAAGCCCATGGTCACCCGCCAGATCGGCGGGATGACCCGGGCCCAGGGATTCGGGCGATTGCCGGAGGACGTGCTGCTGCGCGAGCTGGGCCTGGCCCTGGACGACCTGGCTACCAGCCTGGGCGGGCGCGCCTTCTTCTGGGGCGAGCGTCCGGGCGCGGCCGACTTCGCGGTGTACGGCCAGCTCCACATGCTGACCTCCGGCCCCACACCGGAAGCGGAGGCACTGATCGCCGATCGCCCGCCCCTGGTGGACTTCGCCAAGCGCGTAGCCGAAGCCAGCGGCGGCGCCTAGCAACCAAGAAACCTACGGGACCGTCCCATCAGTTTCGGCGGGAACCTACGGGACTGTCCCGTAGGTTCCGCTACTTGGTTTGGCCGCTGGGGATGTCTTTGAAGGCGACGTCCTTGTCGAGCCGGGACTCGGGCGGCAGGCGCAGGATCCGCTCGGCGATGATGTTGCGCAGGATCTCGTCGGTGCCGCCGGCCAGCCGCGCGCCGGGCGCAGCCAGGTAGCTGGTCTGCCACGGACCCTGCACGAGGCCCGCCGGGCCCAGCAGGTCCAGGGCGAATCCCGCCATCTCCTGGCGCGTGCGCGCGCCCACCAGCTTGCCCAGGGAGTTCTCCGGGCCCGGCGTCGTGCCGCGCGAGATGGCGGTGAGCGAGCGGTAGCGTGTGTACTCGATGCCCTTCTGCCGCACGTAGAAGTCAGCCAGCCGCTGACGCACCTGGGCGTCCTCGATGGCGGGCCGGCCGTCGATCTCGGTCTCGGCGGCCAGGCGCAGCAGCTCCCGGAAGCCGGGTCCGCCGGCGGCGCCCGCGCCCAGCGCGGCGCGCTCGTTCATCAGCGTCGTGATGGCGCCGCGCCAGCCGTCGTCCACCTCGCCTACGCGGTTCGCGTCGGGAACCCGCACGTCCGTGAAGAACACCTCGTTGAACGCCGAGGCGCCGTTGATCTGCTTGATCGGCCGGATCTCGATCCCGGGCGACTGCAGGTCCACGATGAAGTACGTGATGCCGGCGTGCTTCGCGGCGTTCGGGTCGGTCCGCGTGACGACCATGCCGAAGCGTGAGTAGTGCGCGCCCGAGGTCCAGATCTTCTGTCCGTTGAGCAGCCAGTCGTCGCCCTCGCGGACGGCGCTGGCGCGCAGTCCGGCCAGGTCCGAGCCGGCGCCGGGCTCGCTGAAGAGCTGAGACCAGATCTCGTCGCCCCGCAGCATCGGGCGCAGGTAGCGCTGCTTCTGGGCGTCGGTCCCGTGGGCCATGATCGTGGGTCCGAGCATTCCCTGACCGATCACGAAGATGTTGGGCGGGCTGAGGAAGCGTGCCTCCTCCTGGTTCCAGATCACGTTCTGGATGGCGCCGGCGCCGCGGCCTCCGTACTCCTCGGGCCAGGTGATGCAGGCCCAGCCGGCATCGGCCTTGCGCGCCTGCCAGACCTGGGCCGCTCGGACCATCTCGGGGTTGCGCGGCTCGGGAAGCGGCTTGCTCTCGCCCGGGCGCAGCGGGCGCTCGGCGTTGGCCTCGAGCCACGCGCGCGCCTCGGCGCGGAAGGCCGCCTCTTCAGGAGTGTCGTTGAAGTCCATCCTGGAGCTCCCGGACCCGCACCCCGGTTCTACCATATCCGGCGGCGCGGCTCAGCGGGCTTCCACGTGCTCCAGCAGGATGCGGCGCACCTCCTCGATGGTGGCGGGCTCCCCCTGGGTGGAGTGCCCGGAGCGCACCACCAGCTCGGAGGCGACGTCCTCCATGTGCGCGCTGTCGTACGCAACCACCCCGTCGTTCTTGCCCGCCCAGGGGGGACCGTCGCCTTTGACGGAGATGATGGAGTGGGCGGTCACACCCGCTGCAATGGGGCTTGCGGACAGCGTCACGCTGAAGGGGTGCTTGGGGTTCATGTTGTCCACGCTGGAGGCCACGCGCTTCAGCTTGCGCCCCGCCAGCGCGTCCTGATTGTTGGTCAGCACCTCGCCGCCCACGGCCGCCAGCCGGAACGGGAAGCTCACCAGTCGGCCCAGCAGTGCGGCGAGTCGTCGCCCGGCCAGATAGCTCCCGCGGTGGGGCGTAGAGATGAACACGACGCTCGTCACGGAAGGGACGGCCTCGAAGAAGAAGGCCGACTCCATCAGTGAGTGGGTGTCGGGACTGATCTCGAGCTGGTCGAGGGGCTTCTTGAAGGTCGAGTCCCAGAACCGGTCGCCGCTATCGGTGACCATCAGCCGGGTCAGCAGGCCACCCTGGCTGTGGCCGATCACGACCATGTTCCGAAGCGCAGGATCGACGCTCGTGGGGTCGAGCTGCGCCACGGCGTCGATCAACGAGTGTCGCAGCACCGAGGCCGAGTAGAGGATGGGATTGCCGGTGTTGTAGAGGAAGAGCCAGAACTGGTAGCGGGAGTGGAGCCGGGGATCGTTGGCCAGCTCGTTGATCATCTGGGCCCAGCGCGCGGGGCTCGAAGCCGTGCCGTGGACCAGGACGACCGGAATCCGACGCGGTCGATACGGAATCAGGGAATAGAGGCCGTCCAGCTCCGAGCGGAAGTCGCCCGAGAGAAACCCCTTGTTCTCGAACGACCACAGCTTGGACCCCTCGAGGGTGTAGGCCAGCGCAGCGCTGGGCTCGTACTCGAGCGGGACGACGCGGCTGTCGATGGTCACGTCGGGCTCGCGTTGCTCTGCAAAGATCCGCAGCGTGCCGCGCACGTGTCCCTCGATGACCGACTCCCGCGGCCGCTCGATCCGGAGCAGCGCCGTCACCGGTATCGTGATGCCCGGCGGTACGCGCAGCGCCGGCGGCGCGTCCCCCGCGCCGTCCGGAGGATCGAGGGATCCGCCGAGCGCGGCGCCGATCCCGGGCCGCCGGTAGCGGTTGCGGAGGCCGCGCAACTCGAAGCGGGAGAGGTCCTTGAAGCGGGCGAACCGGTAGCCCGCCCATTCGAAGCCGGTCGGATCGAGCTCCACTTCGAGCTGCCCGAAGGGCAGCGCGAAGCTCCCCCCGCGCAGCGCCACCGCGTCGTCCCCGTCCGCCTGGAACCCCCGGCCCAGGCCGCGGTTGTAGAGGTCGAGCGCCAGGCGCGTTCGGGCGTCGTAGGGGCCCGCCTCTTTCCCCGACTCCGGGAACAGGAAGGCGTACGCGTAGCAGGCAGCGGCCAGGAACTGCGCCGTGCTCCCTGCCTTCTGTCCCTGGTGGAAGGAGAGCTCGGCCAGCGCAAAGAGAAGCTGGTCATCGATCGGCCCCCCGAGCTCGGCACGCAGCAGCTCCAAGGCCTGGCTGGGCGTGTCGAGGTAGCGATTCCAGAGCCCGCGCTGCAGGAGCTGCGCTTTGGCGAAGGAGCTGGGCTCGCCCGACGACAGCACGTTGCGCGTCAGCGCGCGCTGGGCCGTCTGGGGATCCACGCGCTCCACGCCCACCGGCTTGGCGCAGGCGGCGAGGGTGGCGGCCAGAATCAGGACGGCGAGGTGAAACCTGGGCACGGTGGCCGGAATCTAGCGTGTATCCTGATCGCCCCGGAAGGAGCCCCCGTGATCGACCTCTACACCGCCCCGACCCCCAACGGCTGGAAGGCCTCCATCATGCTCGAGGAGCTGGAGCTGCCCTACACGGTCCAGCCCATCGACCTGGGCAAGCTGGTCCAGAAAGAAGACTGGTACCTGGCCATCAATCCGAACGGCCGCATCCCGGCCCTGGTGGATCGCGACGCCGACGACCTGGCCGTGTTCGAGTCCGGCGCCATCCTCGTCTACCTGGCCGAGAAGACCGGCAAGCTGCTGCCCAGCGACGCGGCGGGTCGCTCGCGGGCGATCCAGTGGCTGATGTTCCAGATGGGCGGCCTCGGCCCCATGCAGGGTCAGGCCAATGTGTTCTTCCGCTACGCGCCGGAGAAGATCCCGTTCGCCATCGAGCGCTACCAGCGCGAGACGCGGCGCCTGTACGAGGTGGTGGATCGGCGCCTCGGCGAGACCGAGTTCCTGGCCGGCGATTACTCCATTGCCGACATCGCCACCTGGCCGTGGGTCTCCATCGCGGGCTGGGCGGGTGTGGAGACCGAGGGCCTCGAGAACCTGGAGCGCTGGATGGCGGCCGTCGGCGACCGGCCCGCTGTGCAGCGCGGTCGCGCCGTGCCCGCGCCGCCCGAGTCCGACGAAGCGCCGAAGCCCGAGGAGATCGAGAAGACCGCCCGCAAGATGCTCGCGTAGTGACGTGCGCTACGTGGAGATCACGAACAGGGCGATGCAGCAGCCCAGGCCCGTCAGAAAGACGACCGAGCGCAGGATGTCCTGGTTGGCGGCATACAGGATCGGGTGGAGGATCCGGGTCAGGATGAAGGCCTCGGAGAGCTGAGCCGCCCGCGCGGCGTCGGCGCCGGCCAGGTGGGACACCAGCACCGCCGCCGCGAACACCGGCAGGATCTCGAAGGCGTTCTGCTCCGCACCGAAGACGCGCGCGCCGATGCCCTCGAGCTGCAGCTTCTGGATGCGCGGGTGCTTGTTGTCCAGCGTGCCGAGCTGGCGCACGCGGAAGTAGCCGCCCAGGCTGGATAGGACGTAGGGCAGGACGGCAGCGATGAAGAGACACCAGAAGGGAGTCGTCATGGCGGAGACCTCCGGGTCCCCACCTTACACCGCTCTCAGCTGGCGAAGGGATTCTTCTCGGCGGCGGCGCGGTTGCGCTTGCGGAGCTCCTCGGTCAGGGCGTCGGGAGTGCCACTGCGCAGGAACGACTCGAACTGGCCCCGGAACGTGGTGCTGGTGTCCACGCCGCCGAAGGACACGCTCTGGAAGCGCCACGCACCGTGGCGCTGGCGCAGGCCGTAGGTGACCACGCGTCCTTCGGGCGATTCCCGGGGGATGCGCATCGAGCCCGGAATGAAGCCCTTGCGCGCCTTGCCGGCGGTGCGCACGGTCACGTGGTCGCCCTGCTGGTTCACGTCCAGGATCTTGAGCGGCTCCGGCTCCGAGGCGGCGATGCTTCCGATGAAGAAGTCGGTCAGGAAGACGCCGTACTCCTGGGCGAAGTCGGCGAACTGCTCCTTGGAGAAGCCCTCGGCGCTCTTGCCCAGGGCGGCGGCGGCCAGGTGCCCGTAGTCCAGGTGGGCCGCCAGCTCCTTCGCCACCCGGGCGCGCTTGTCGTCGGGGCCGGCGTCCGAGTCGGAACCGATCGCGTCGATGCGCTGGTGGAAGCCGGTCAGGAAGGTGCGCGCCTCGTCGCCCAGGTGGGAGTCGGCCTGGGCCGGCGCGGCGAGAAGACCCGCAACGAGCGCGAGCAGGACGAAGTTGCGGTTGCAGGAGCGGGGAGAGGATCTCCGGATCACGGCCAGCCTCCGAAGAGCGCGAAGCCGTGCGGCCCGCGCGAGTGGAGCAGGCTAGCATAGGCCCCGATTCGGGGAGAAACTGACTGGACTCATTCTTCCGGGCGCTCCTCCCTCTGGCCGTCGCACTCCTGCTGAGCCTCGCGCTCGGCCGGGCGGCCGGTCGCGTCGGCATTCCCCGCGTCACGGTCTACCTGCTGGTGGGGCTCGCGCTCGGACCTGGCGGACTGCTGCGCCTGTTCGATCCGGACGTCGGCCTGGGGCGAATGCTGCTGGGCCCGTCCACCGGGGGACCGCTCGATGGGCTCGGGGAGCTTGCCGTCGGCTTCATCTTGTTCGGGATCGGCGCCGAGTTCCGCTTCGAGGTCTTCCGCCGGGTCGGGGTCCGCGTGCTGGGCGTCTCGGCTGCCGAGATCGGGCTCACCGCCCTGCTGGTGGGCCTCGCCGTCCTGGCCGGCACCGGGGATTGGCGCCTGGCCGTGATCGCACCCGCGCTCGCAGTGTCAAGCGCGCCCAGCGCCACCCTGGTCACCCTGCGCGAGGTCGAGGCCGAAGGCCCCGCGACGCGCTGTCTGATCCTCTGCGTGGGGCAGAACAACCTGGTGGCGCTGCTCGCCTTTCCGCTGCTGCTGAGCCTGGCCTTCGGCGGGGGCGGCGCCCTGGCCGCGACCTCCTTGGCCGTCGGCACGCTGGTGGTGGGTGCACTGCTCGGACTGGGCGCGGCGATCTGGCTCGAATCACTGACGGGCCGCCGCGAGATGGTGCTGGTGGGGATCCTCGTGGTGCTGGGCGCCCTGGGCGTGGCCCACGGGATCCGCCCCGGCGCCACCGGCCTGGCCATGCTGGCCTGCTTCGCCGCCGGCCTGGCTCTGACCAACGCATCGCCCCACGCCGACCAGCTCTTCCGCTACCTGGAGAACACGGTCTATCCGCTGTACGTGCTCTTCTTCCTGGCGGCGGGCCGCGACCTCCACGTGGAGGCGTTGGCCCAGGCCGGTGTGTTGGGCCTGCTCTTCATCGGCGCTCGCACCGCGGGCAAGATCTTCGGCGCTCGGATTGGCCTGCACCTGACCCACTGGGAGGAGGGGATCCCACGCGAGCTGGGCTCGGGCCTGCTCTGCCAGGCGGGCGTGGCCCTGGGACTGGTGGCCGCCCTGGAGGCGGTGGCGGCCGACGCCACGGCCGAGCTGCGCAGCGTGGTGGTGGCGTCGGTGGTGGTTTTCGAGCTGATCGGCCCCTGGCTGACGCGACGCACCGCGGTGCGCTCCGGCGAGGTCAAGCTGGCCAACCTGCTGTCGCACCCCGAGGCCACCGGCTTCGACGCGGTGCGCTGGGTGTGGGTGGAGCTGCGCCGCAACCTGGGCCTGCTGCGGGGCGATGTGGAGGACACGCCGCGCGCTCCCACCGTGCTGCACGCCATGCGCCGGCGCCCGCGCACCATCGGGCAGGGGGCCAGCTTCGAGAAGGTCCTGCGCGCGCTGGGCGAGAGCTCGGCCGACGTGCTTCCGGTCGTCGGCCCCGACGCCGCGTTCGCCGGCGTCATCTCCTACGACGAGGTGAAGAACGCCCTCTACGATCCGGCGCTGCGGGGCCTGGTGATCGCCGGTGACCTCACGATCCCCGTCGACGATCCGCTGGCGCCCGAGGACTCGCTGGCCGCGGCGCTGGAGCGCATGGACCGCCACCGGGTCCAATCGTGGCCGGTGGTGGAGGAGGGGCGCCTGGTGGGCGTGGCGCGGCGCTCCGACCTCTACGGTCTGATGCGCGGCCTCGGTCAATCGCGCCCGCGGGTGTAGACTCACCCCCAGGAGGCGAGTCATGCCCGAAACCCCCCGCTCGAGCGCACCGGACACCCGACCCCTGGCCCTGGTGACCGGCGCCTCCGCCGGCATCGGCCTCTGCTTCGCCGAGCGCCTGGCGGAGAAGGGCCACGACCTGATCCTGGTGGCGCGCCGCCGGGATCGGTTGGAGGACCTGGCGCGGCGCCTGGGCGCCGACTGCGGCGCCGACGTGGAGGTGCAGCCCGCGGACCTGACCGACGCGACGGAGCTGCGCAAGATCGAGGACCGCATCGCCGCGGAGCCGCGGCTGTCGCTACTGGTGAACAACGCCGGCTTCGGCACCGTGGGCCGCTTCCACGACGTGGAGCCCGACCGCATCGAGGGCGAGATCCGGCTCAACGTGCTGGCGCTGGCTCGCCTGAGCCGGGCCGCCGTGGCGCCCATGGTCGAGCGCGGAGCCGGCGCCATCATCAACGTTTCATCGGGGGCCGGCTTCCAGCCGGGGCCTTGGTTCGCCAACTACAGTGCCACCAAGGCCTTCGTCACCAGCCTGACCGAGGCCCTGGCCAGCGAGCTGGAGGGGACCGGCGTGCGCGTCCAGGCGCTGTGCCCGGGTCCGGTGACCACCGAGTTCGCCGAGGTGGCCGGAACCGATGAGTCGCGGCTTCCCGAGTTCGTGGTGCAGACGCCGGAGCAGGTGGTGGATGTGTCGCTGGCCGCGCTGGAGAAGGGTCAGGTGGTGTGCCCCACCTCCACCCTGGTCGGCGTCACCGCGGTGCTCGAGGGCCTGCTC
>JAFDET010000350.1 GCA_019310195.1 Deltaproteobacteria bacterium | reverse complement strand
CCATCGATGGCACCGAAGCGCTCGCGCACCTGCTCGACGGTGGCCTCCACCGCGGCCTCGTCTCGCACGTCGGCGGTCACGAACATCGCGCCGGGTGCGGACTTCTCCACTTCGGACCAGCACTCGCCCGAGGGCGGCGCCACGTCCATGCCCGCGACCTGCGCGCCCTCCCGGGCACAGCGCTGCGCGCAGGCGGCGCCGATGCCCGAGGCGGCGCCGGTAATCAGGACGGCCTTGCCCTCCAGGCGCCCCACGTCTCAGCCGCCCCCGCGACCGACGCCGCGGATCCCGGCCAGAGCCAGCTCGACCATGGGGTCGACCATGCGCGGGTGCGCCTTCGCACCGCTGAAGAAGAGCTTCACCGCGATGGGACCGACGATCAGGTCCGCGGCCAGCTCCAGGTCCAACTCCGGGCTCAGCTCGCCGCGCTCCACCCCGCGCTCCAGGGCCCGGGTCAGCGGCTGTCGGCGGCCCTTCAGCACCGGGTCCAGCAGCTCCGAGAGCTCCGGGTTATGGGCGCGCTCGCCCACCAGGCTGGGCAGCACCGCGGCCAGGGGCGTGGAGTTGAATAGCTGCAGGTAGTCCCGGAGCATCTTCTGCAGGTCGGAGACCAGGTCGCCCGTGTCCACCTCTTCCATGGCCGGAAGCCGGCGGAACGCCTCGATCACCAGGGGCAGCTTGGAAGGCCAGCGGCGGTAGATGGTGGCCTTGCCGACACCGGCGCGGGTCGCCACGCCCTCGACGGTGAGACCCGAGTAGCCGGTCTCGGCCAGCAGCTCCAGGGTCGCGGTCAGGATGGCCTGGTGGGCCTCCTCGCTGCGGGGGCGTCCAGCGCTGTGGGTCTGGCTCGCTGTCTGGCTGTCGTTCGCCATCGCTCCGATCCGCGGGGTGTCCCCGTGGGGCCACTATCTCGACCCGAGCATTACGATACTATACGTCGCGTTTCCATTCATCCCTACGAGCCGGGAAGGCACGCGACGCGTCGAGAGGAACACCCGATGGGACGGCTTCAGGACAAGGTGGCGATCGTGACCGGGGCGGCCCGGGGAACCGGCGAGGCCACGGCGCGCCGCTTCGTCCAGGAGGGCGCCCGGGTGGTGCTGGCCGACGTCAACGACGAGCTCGGCAGCAAGGTGGCCGCCGAGCTGGGCGAGGCCGCCCACTACGTCCACCTGGACGTGAGCTCTGAAGCGGACTGGGCGCGCGGCGTCGACGAGGCGGTGGGCCGCTTCGGCGGCCTGGACGTGCTGGTCAACAACGCCGGCCTGCTGCACCTGGCCTCCCTGGAGGACACCACGCCCGAGGTGATGGAACGGCTCTTCCGGGTCAACCAGCTCGGCCCCTTCCTGGGCACCCGCGCGGCCGTCGAGCCCATGAAGGCCCGCGGCGGCGGCTCCATCGTCAACGTGGTGTCGGTGGACGGCATCTCCGCCAAGAACGGGGTGGCTGCCTACGCCTCGACGAAGTGGGGCGTGCGCGGCATGTCCAAGGTGGCGGCCCTGGAGCTGGGCAAGCACGGCATCCGGGTCAACAACGTGTGCCCGGAAGGCGGCAACTTCGAGATGGTGAAGCCCTTCGTGCCCGAGGGCCTGACCTGGGAGATCTTCGTCGCCTACAGCTACCGGGTGCTCCCCTACCAGAAGGAGCGCAGCAACGAGGAGCTGATCGGCGACATCGTCAGCATGATCCTGTTCCTGGCCTCGGACGAGGGCCGCTCCTGCACCGGAGGCGACTTCCCCGTCGACAGCGGCCACACCGCCGGCAAGATCCTGAAGGGAGCGCCGGGCTCCTAGAGCGCAGCGGGTCCCGCCGGGCTGGCGTGCAGCACGTCATGAAGGCGTCGCGGCGCAGGGTCTGCCACGCCGAGGTCGCTTGGCTCTTCGCCTGCTACTTCTTCTTCCACGTCCCGTCGGCCTGGCGGCAAGCCGTGCCGGTCACCTGCTCCTTGTCGTCGCCGATCATGACGTCGTGGCGGTACTCGCGGCACGTGGTCCCGCCCTCCTCGTACGTCCGGGTGGGCGTGATAGTGCCGGAGTGCCCGCTGTCGGGGTTGTGCCAGCTGGAACTCTGGCCGGTCTTCGACTTCTCGAGCGAGAGCTGAGCCTGCTTCATGGCCAGCTCCTTGTCGCGCTGGTCGAGCCGGTTGCCGATCGCACCCCCCACCAGGCCTCCCAGGATGACGGCGCCAGCGATGGCCGCCGGGTTGCTGGTTGCCGCCGCAGCGATCAGGCCTCCGGCCGTGGCGCCGCCGACGCCGCCGATGGCGGTCTTCTTGTTGTCCTTGGTCCACGCGCAGCCCGAGGCCAGCATCCCGAGCACTGCGAGGCCAGCGATGCCTTTGGCTAGAAGGGATGTCTTGCGGATCACGATGTCTCCTCGATCTTGGAAGCTACACCTTCCACCACGAATGTCGTCTTGCGGCACTCGAGCGATGCCGAGGAACAGCGTTGATCGCCGCACCGACGGCAATGCCCGCGGCCGCCGCTGGAAGGGCCGGATCGAGAGACGCGCGCGCCCGCTCCGGCTCAAGCGACCAGGGCGGCCCGCCGATCCCAGAGGCCGTGAACACGGCGCTCTTCATCTCCCTGGCCATCGCCGCCCTGCTCTTCGTACTGGTGGTGCGCGGCAGCTCTCCGGAGCTCGCGCCCGTGAGCGCGCGGGAGCAGGCCGACCTGGAGGTCGACCTGGCCCGCAGCCTGGACGAGGGGCGCAAGATCGACGCAATCAAGCTCTACCGCCGCATCCACGGCGTGGGCCTGCGCGAGGCGAAGGAGGCCATCGAGCGCCTCCAGGCCGAAGTCCCCGCCACGTCCTGACGCCCGCCTCTCAGCTCACGTCGGGAAGCGCATAGTCGTTGCGCTCTTCGGGATCACTGGAGCGGTACTCGACGAACTCCCAGTCATTGTCCTCGGCATCCCGGAAGTAGACGCGGCG
>JAFDET010000349.1 GCA_019310195.1 Deltaproteobacteria bacterium | reverse complement strand
CTGGTGTTGGGCAGGCAGGACGGCCAGATCGTCTGGGCCGACGTGCTCGACTACAAGACCGACCGCGTCGACGAGGCTGTGCTCGACGAGCGCACCGCGTACTACCGGCCCCAGCTGGAGAGCTACGGGCGCGTGGTAGCGGCGCAGACCGGTCTGGCGGCCGACAAGATCCGCCTGCGGCTGGTCTTCCTCGAGCCGGGTCGGGTCGTCGACGTCGCGCCTTCTTGAAGCACCTCTAGATCCAGCGCAGGATCGGGCCGAAGAGCACCAGTAGCGCGGCGTCGAGGGCGAAGAGGCTCACGATGAAGCGCCTGCGACGCGCGGGCGGCCCGTCGTGGCAGTAGACGGCCGCGGCGAAGAACGGCACGTAGACCGTCACGAAGACCGGGAAGGCGCCCCACCACGGGTAGACCCAGGCGAAGTGGGGGCTCTTCTCCAGCGGAATCTCCAGAATGGAGAAGAGCGCCGCGAAGGCCAGGATCACCACCCAGCGGGCGTTCAGGCCCAGGATCTTGCGGCTGCGATCTTCGGGCAGGTGCTTCGACGCGATCAGGCCGGCGATGGAGAACATCAGGCTGATCTCGATGCCGACGCCGATCAGGATCAGGAACGAGGTGTGATCGGGAACCGTCCAGAGCGCGTGGCCGCTCTGGTGCTGGATGACGGCGTTGACGATCTCCACCCACCAGTGGACCGCGTAGAGCCCCAGGGCCGCGGCGATGCCGTCCCAGTTCTGGTTCTTCATCTCGGTGGCCCAGACGTAGACCACCAGGGCCAGCAGCGGGATCACATTGCCCTGCAGGTTGTCCCAGCTGCGCAGGATGGCCAACGCCTGTTCGGTCACCTCGGGATGCACCAGGTCCACGGTCGCTCCTCCCCCTAGAGATTCCAGCCGAAGATGCGGTCCGCGTTGCGCCAGTAGAAGTCCTGTCGCCGCTCCGCGGGCACGTGCAGGTAGTCCAGGAGCTCTTCCGCCACCGGCAGCCAGTCTCCGACGCTGGAGTCGTCGGTGCCGAAGGGAATCTTCTCGAAGTAACGCAGTGCAGGATTCTGATCCGGGTCGTCCCAGTCCGCGCCGGGGAAGGGCGCCAGGGCGCGCTTGAGGCGGCTGATGAAGGTCCGGTCCGCGGCGTCCCAGGAGATGTCGAAGTGCACGTTGGGCATGCCGTCGAGCAGCGTCAGCGCCTCCTCGGCGTGGGGCATGCCCAGGTGGGAGCCGATCACCTGGAGCCCGGGAAAGTTCCGCGCAATGCGGTCCAGGGTGAAGGCGCGCATGGCCTCCGACGATCGTCCGCCGCCGCGGTCCTCTTCGCCCAGGCGGATGACCCAGCCCGTGTGGAACAGCACCGGCATTCCCAACTGCTCGGCGCGCTCGTAGAGCGGCATGTAGCGGTCGTCGTCGTAGGGGCGGGCGGGCATCTCCAGCTTGAGCCCGCGGAAGCCCCGATCGCGCAGCCGGCTGACGTCGTCCGGACTCCCCATCTCCGGGCCCAGCTCCACGTTGCCCATGCCCACGACCAAGTCCGGGAACTCGCGCATCCATTTCAGGACGCCCTCGTTTCCCAGATACGTCGAACGGGGCGGCTGCCAGTAGCGGCTGTCCGCCAGCACCACGCTCTTGACGCAGCCGTGGCTCTCCCACTCCCGCACCCGGGCGGGAACGTCCATGCCCGCGTGCAGGTGGGTGTGGATGTTGACGAGCTTGTCCGGTCTCATCGCTCGTCAGCGTAGTCCAGGCTGGGCGCTCGAGGGCGCCCGGATCGCTACCCTGCTCGAGACACTGCTCGCGGGCCTGCTCCTCAGGGAGAGGCTGAGCGGGGTGCTGTACGATGACGCGGCCGCCATTGGCCACGTCCGGTAAGGAGCGAAACGCCTCGCCATGCCCGTGGACCACTACAGCGGCCCCTTCGATCCGGCGTTCGAGCTGGCGCGCTTCTCGCGCCAGGCGCTGGCCGACCTGGGCCGCGAGCTCCTGCTCAACGGCCACCTGCAGGACCGCGTCGGCCTGCCGAGGGTCCTGGCGAAGCAGGGCGAAGCGGGGATGACCCAGGTGTCCATCGAGGAGTGGATGGGCGCGAGCCCGATCTACTCCAAGCGCATGCAGCGCGCCCTGGGCTTCGAGGGCAGCGAGGTCGGCACCATCTTCAAGAATCTCCAGCTCGACATCGGGGCGCCCCATCAGTTCATGGAGTTCCGCTTCGACCTGGACGGGCCCGAGTACGGCGAGTTCTGGCTGGAATGCTGCGGGCCCCTGCTGGACGTGGAGCCCTTCGGCGAGGAGCGCGTGCGGCTGATGTGCCACGACGTGGAGGACCCCACCTTCGACGCCACGGCGGCTGCGACCCATCCCTGCGCCAAGATTCGGCCCATCCACCGGCCGCCGCGCGTTCCGTCGACGCGGGTTCCCCACTGCCGCTGGAAGGTCTTCATCGACGACCAGAGCAGCGCGCACCCGCAGCACCCCAACCTGGAGATCGTGAAGGCCTCGAAGATCGCGCAGCTCGAGATCCGGCTGCCCGAGAAGGACGCCGAGCCAGGAGGCTGGCGCGATTACGCCGGCCCCTTCGATCCCGAGTGCCAGCTCGAGGACTTCTCTCATCGCGCCCTGCTCCGCGCCAACCTGGAGTTCGCGCTCCAGAGCCATCTGCTGGCGCGCTCCTTCCTGCTCTGCGTGGGACAGCGCAGCAACCCCGAGACCGTGCGCGAGATCGCCGGCCAGCAGTGGACCGGGATCGCCGGCCTGACGGCGGAGCGGCTGCACCGCGCCATGGCCGTGGGCGGCGACGGCGCGGAGGCGATCGCAAAGGTCTTCCAGATCCACCCGTGCTTCCATCCGCGCGACTACGTGGACCTGCGCGTCGAGCTGGAGGACGGCGGCGTGCGCGTCGCGTTCGGCGAGTGTCCGGCGTTCCAGGAAGGCGACGACTGCTCCTGGCTCGCCCA
>JAFDET010000116.1:11263-13676 GCA_019310195.1 Deltaproteobacteria bacterium | reverse complement strand
ACGCTCGGCGACGAAGTGCTCGAAGCCTTCCTGGTAGTGCGTGCGGGCATCGGCCATGGAGTCAGTATACTCGCCGCCCTGTGGAGATTCGAACTCTGAAAGCCGGCGAGCGCGGGCAGGTGCTCGACCTTCTGGACTGCTGGGAGCTGCCCGACGGCTGGCGCGGCCGCGACTTCTTCCGCCGCTACATGGAGCAGGACCCCTCCTTCCGCGACGAGAACTTCTGGGTGGCCGAGGAGCGAGAGCGTCTCGTCTGCTGCGTCCAGATCTTTCCCCGGGCGGTGCGTGTGGGGACGGGTGCGGTCCCCATGGGCGGAATCGGGAGCGTCTTCACCCATCCCGACGCGCGCAGCTCCGGCACCGCCAGCGCCGTCCTGCGCCGCGCCGAGGAGGCCATGCGCGAGCGGGGGATGTCCCTGGGGATGCTCTTCACCGGGCGCGTCGGCTTCTACGAGCGGCTGGGCTGGCGCGCCTGGCCCCTCGCCAACGCGCTCTACATCCGGCAGTCGGATTCGCCGCCGCCCGAACCGGATCTGGAGCTCGGCCCCCTCGACGCAGGGGCCGACCTCGAGGCCGCGAAGCGGATCCACGCGCACTACTCGGCCCAACGCATGGGATCGGTGGTGCGCGACGACGCGGGCTGGGAGGGAAACCTTCGCGTGTCGGGGAACCCCGACGAGGATTTCCGTGTGGCTCGGCGCGACGGTGTCGTCGTCGGATATGCGCGCTTCATCGCCTTGGAAAACCATCCGATCCTGGCCGAGTTCGGTCGCGGTGCCGCCGACGCCGACGCCCTGGCATCCCTTCTCGCCGCCGCCTTCGCCGAGCGCGGCGGCGCCTACGGCCCCGCCCCCGCCGACCCGGAGCTGGAGCAGGCGCTGGCGGCGCGCGGCATCGAGGTGAGAGGCATGAGCGACCCCAACGCCATGCTGCGCTGCCTGGACGCCAAGGCGCTGTGCGCGGCTTCCGGAGTCGATCCGATTCCGGGCGAGAACGATGGCGACCTGCTGCGCCGAGTGCTCCCGCCGGAGCGCAGCCTATTCTGGCCCAGCGACCGGTTTTAGTCGCGATGACCCGTCTGCGCAGCGCGTTGCTGGGAAACCTCTTCCTCACCCTGGGGCTGCTGCTCGGCGTGATGCAGGTGGTGGTGGGACACTGGGTCACCGTGGTGCTCGCCGGGCGCGAAGGGCCGGGCCTCGTGCTGGGGCTGGCGTTGGCGGCGTCGCTGGTGGCGGCCAACGCCGCCGTGCTGCCGGCCATGCGCCGGGCGCGCCGCGCCGGTGGCTGGGGCGGTCGCGTCGCGCGCGCCTACATGAGCGCGGGGGTGGCCACGCTGCTGCTCGGCATGGTCATCGTGCTGGGCTGGGCCGGCTTCCTGCCGGTGGCCGGGATCCTGGCCGCCCTGGGCGTGAGCGGCGACGCCGTCTTCCAGGTCTTCCGGATCCTGACCATCCCCGTCGTGCTCGCCCTGACCTTCATGATCGTCCGTCTGGGGCTTCACCGCCGGACAGAACCGGGTGGAGCACACGAAGGTGCGCATCGAGCTGGAGGACCTGCACGCCGCCCACCGCGATCTGCGCATCGTGCAGATCAGCGACCTGCACATCGGCAACGGGATGGAAGGCGACCGCCTGGCGCGCATGGTGGAACGGGTCAACAGCCTGGAGCCCGACCTGATTGCGTTGACCGGCGACCTTTTCGACTTCGATCCGCGGTTCGTGGACGAGGGTGCGCGGGGCCTGGCGGGGCTGCGCGCGCGCCTGGGCGTCTACGCAGTGCTCGGCAACCACGACACCTACACGGGGACCGAGCGCGTGGTCGAAGGTCTGGCCCGTCACGCCCCCGAGCTGCGTTTGCTGCGCGGCGAAGTGGTGCGCGTGCCGGAGCTCGATCCGCCCTTCTACGTGGCGGGGATCGACGATCCCGGCCGCGACTGGACCGGGCGCGGCGTGGAGCTGCCGGAGCTGCAGGCGTTGGGCGAGGGGCTGCCCGACGACGGCCCGGCGCTGCTGCTGGTGCACCGGCCCGAGCTCTTCGCCCAGGCCTCCCGGCTCGGCTTCCAGGTGGTGCTCGCCGGGCATACCCATGGCGGGCAGCTCGCGCTGCCCACGCGCGGCGGTCCTTTCAATCTGGCGCGCCTGGTCTTCCGCTATCACCGCGGGCTCTACCACCTGAACGGGGCCACCCTCTACGTGAACCGCGGCCTCGGCGTGGCGGGACCGGCGATCCGCTTCAACTGCCCCCGCGAGATCGCGCGCATCCAGCTGGCCTGAACGTTCCTAGTGTCCTGTCTCAGAAGTTCGGCGTCACACCGAGGGCGCCGATACGGGCTGCTGGCAAGGCGCGCGACCGAGGCATAGCGGGCCTACGCCGCAGGGAGCGGAACGCAGCCAGCGGCCCGTAGCGGCGGCCG
>JAFDET010000116.1:0-11251 GCA_019310195.1 Deltaproteobacteria bacterium | reverse complement strand
ATGTCGGCGAACTTCTGAGACAGGACACTAGGGCAGCGCACGCTCCAGAACGTCGAAGGTGCGGTGGCGGCGGAACCCGACCTTCTCGTACGCCCGGTACGCGGTGCGGTTGGCCGGGGAGAGCAGCAGCAGCGCGCTCTCGGCGCCGGCGTCCCACTGCCGGCGCAGCGCCCAGGCGACCAGGGACGAGCCCACGCCCTTGGCGCGGAACTCGGGATCGACGCCCACGAACGCCACCCAGACGCGTCGCGGCCAGTGGGTCTCGATCTCGGTGAACGCCACGATGCGGCCGTCATGGCGGGCCACGGTGTGGAGGTGGCGCCCGTCTACCAGCATCGCGTCCATGGCTTCGGGCGCGCGCTCCTCGAACCCGCACGCGTGGTAGAGCGCCAGCAACTCGCCGGCGTCGCCGGCTGCGGCCAGCTCGAAGGTCAGGCCGTCAACCGGCGGAGCCGGGTCGCCGGGCGGCTCGTCGCAGCGCATCAGGAAGTGCTGGCGCACCGGGCGGAAGCCCAGCGCGGTGAGGAGCGAGTAGCCGGCGCGGTTTCGCGTCCCGATGCCCGCCACCACGAACCGGATGCCCAGCTTGTCCGCGCCGTGCGCCAGGGTCGCGCGCAGCAGCTCGCCGCCCAGACCTTTGCCGCGCTCCTCGTCGCTCACGATGGGCGCCACCAGGCCGGCCATGGCCGCACCCGGACGGCGCAAGAAGCCGGACACGCCCGCCACCTGGCCGTCGCCGGCCTCGGCCACCAGCAGGTGCTCGGTCGGGTCGATGGCGTGGCGCTGGAACTCGGCGAAGAGCTCGGCCGGGGTCTCCCACAGCGGGTTCAGGACGAAGTCCGTCTCGCCGCGCAGACAGTCGGCGGAGAGAGCCGCTACGGCGTCGGCATCCTCGGGTTGAAATGTGCGCACGGGCATGGGGCTTCCTCCGGATACACCGCCAGTATAGGCAGACCCCGCTGAACGGCGTGGCCCCGTGCCATGTTTGACATGGGAATCAGCCTCGCCGAGAATCACCGGCGGCGCCCATCCCCCCCCGGTCGCGGCGGGGCTCGGGTGTGAACCCCAAAAGGAGCCGTCGCGATGGGTTACAAGGGAAAAGCGGTCATCTGCCGCGAGTGGAATCAGCCGGTGAGCGTCGAGGAGATCGAGGTCGACTCGCCGGCTCCGAACCAGGTCACGGTCAAGATCGAAGCCATCGGGGTCTGCCACAGCGACCTCTCGGCCACCAACGGCACCATGCCCCTGCCCCCGCCGGTGGTTCTCGGCCACGAGGCCTGTGGCAAGATCGTCGAGGTGGGCGAGGGTGTCACCGAGTTTGCCGTCGGCGACAAGATCATCCCCTGCTGGATTCCCATCTGCGGGAAGTGCCAGTTCTGCCAGGAAGGCCGCACCACCCTGTGCGACGACTGGGGCAAGGGGTTCCTCGGTCCCAAGGACGGCACCATGCCCCGGCGCGACAAGGACGGGAACGTCCTGCATGCGTTCTCGGGGGTCGGCGTCATGGCCGAGTACTCCACCATGCACGTGGACAACGTGATCAAGATCGATCCCGACACGCCGGCGGACAAGGCGGCGCTGGTCGGCTGCGGCGTGATGACCGGCGTGGGCGCGGTGATCAACCGCGCACAGGTGAAGCCCGGCTCCTCCTGTGTGGCCAGGGCTGCGCGCTCGCCGGGGCCGAGACCATCATCGCGGTCGACCTGGTGGACAAGAAGCTCGAGTTCGCCCAGACCTTCGGCGCCACCCACACCATCAACCCCACGACCGATGGCGATGCCGTCGCCAAGGTGAAGGAGCTGACCGGGGGCCTCGGCGCCGATTACGGCTTCGAGGCGATCGGCCTGGGCGAGACGATCGTCCAGACCTACGCATCGGTTCGCAAGGGTGGAACCGCGGTGGTGATCGGCGTGCCCAAGATGGACGCCATCGCCAGCTTCCCCGCAGCGATGATGTGGATGGAGGAGAAGGCGATCCTGGGTTCCGCATACGGGTCCGGCGCGCCCAAGAACGACATCCCCAAGCTGATCAAGCTCTACCAGCGCGGCCGCCTCAAGCTGGACGAGCTGATCACGCAGACCTATTCGATCGACGATGCAGCCCGCGCGTTCGAAGATCTGAAGAAGGGGATCAACGCCCGGGGCGTGATCATCCTCTAGCGCTTGCGCGGTCGCCTCAGGCCCCGGCCTGGGGCGACCGCTACTCTCCCCAACCATGGCGGGAGCGGGCTCACGGCGAGGGCGCCCCAAGCGGGGTGCCGTGATCGATCTGGGCTCCAACGCCCTGCGCTTGCAGATCGTCGAGCGCATCGAGGGCGGTGAGCCGGTCGTCCTCACGCGCCACCGGGCCCCGGTTCGCCTGGGCAAGGACGTCTACGTCGAGGGCCGCATCGGCGCGGAAACCTTGGACGCGGCCGAAGCCGCGCTGCGCCGTTTTGCCGACCTGTGCGAGCAGTACGGCGTGCAGCGGATTCGCGCCGTGGCCACCGCCGCCTTGCGCGAAGCCGCCAATCGCGACGCGGTGGTCGAACGGTTGTCCGCGGTGTCCCCCGTGCCGATCGAGGTCATCTCCGGAACCGAGGAGGCCTGGCTCCTGGCCCGTGCGGTGGAGACGCGCGTGGACCTGGCGCACGGGCGTTCGCTGCTGCTGGATCTGGGCGGCGGCAGCGTCGAGGCGATCCTGGTGGAGGACGGGCGCGCGGTGGCGGCCGACTCCTATCCCCTGGGCGCCATTCGCCTGCTGGAGGCGGCGCGTCGCCAGGCCGGCAGCGCCCACGGTGCCACCTTCAAGGCGCTCCTGGAGCAGCACGCGGGGGCCTGCGACCACTCCATCGCCGAGCGCATGGTGGCCCGACCGCTGGACCGCCTGGTGGCGTGCGGCGGCAGCGTCGAGGTACTGGCCGATCTGGCCAAGGAGGCCGGACGGCTGGGTTCGGTCGAAGGGCTGGACGCCCTGGAGTGCGAGGACCTGGAACGCTGGATCCTGGAGCTGGAGGACCTGTCACCCGAGCAGCGCGTGGCGCGCTTCGGGATGCTTCCGGATCGCGCGGATGTGATCCTGCCCGCGGCGGTGGTGGTGCGGCACCTGGCCGAGCTGGCCGGGGCGTGCCGGGTCCTGGTGCCTCGGGTCGGGCTCCGCGACGGGCTGGAGCGGGATGTGATGGCCGGCCCCGAGGCCTTTGCCGAGCGGCGGGAGACGCTGCTGGCCAGCTCCGGGGCCCTGGCCCGCCGCTACCACTGCGACCTGGCCCACGGCGAACGGGTGCGCGCCCATGCGGTGGCGTTGTTCGATGCGACGGCGTCCCTGCACGGCCGCGGGCCCGAGGACCGCGCGCTGCTCGAGGCCGCCGCACTGCTCCACGACGCGGGCCGCTTCATCGCCAGCGAGAGCCACCACGTGCACAGCGCCTACCTGATCGCCGCCAGCGAGCTGGTGGGCGTGAGCGGCGCCGAGCGCGACCGGATCGCACAGGTCGCGGGCTATCACCGGGGCCCGCACCCTTCGGAAGACGACGCCGGCTACGCCCGGCTGGACTCCGGCGAACGGGCCGGCGTCTGCGTGCTGGCGGCGCTGCTGCGCCTGGCCGATGCCTTGGACCGCCAACATCGCGGAGCCGTGGGCGACGTAGCCGTGCGGGTGGAAGGCGGCCCGGGCCGCGTGACCCTGGTCCTCCACGGCGCCCAGCCCGGGTCGCTCGAGCTCCACGCCGTGCGCGACAAGGGCCGCCTCTTCGAGGAGGTCTTCGGCGTCAGCCTCGGCGTCGAGACTGCCTAGGCTCCTGTCTCAGCGACGGCGGTAGCGGTAGACGAGCATCTGGCCGCGCGGCTCGAGCCCGTAGAAGCGGGCCACGGGTTCGAAGAGGTCGTCGCGCTTCAGCAGCTCCGTCAGCTCCGGGAAGCGACCGCGCGCCAGGTTGGGCCGACCGTAGTTGATGAAGAGCTCGCGTCCGCTGCGATCCGCCTGGTCCAGCAGCTCGAGGAGCTGCTTGCGCCGGCTGATCACGTGGACGTTCGGGTCGTAGTAGTAGGGGGTCCGCTGCCAGCTCACGGTCAGGATCTCGCGGTTGGCCTCGGAGTACGGATCCAGGTCGGGGCGCGTCATGAGGACGGCGGCGCGGGTCTGCTGGATCGGAACGTTGCGCACCACCTCGCGCACGTCCGAGGAGATCCAGGCGTAGACGCCCAGGTAGACCAGCAGCAGGGTCGCGGTCAGCGCGGCGCGGGCGCGGGCCGGCCGCACTACGGCGCCCAGGGCCTCCAGCCCGGCGCCCAGCAGGATCGCGACCGAGGGCAGCGCGAAGATCACGTACCACTCGTGGATCTCGGTCTGGCGCAGATGCGCGCCCAGGATCGTGAGGGGCGCCGGCAGCACGGCGGCGGCCAGCAGCACCCAGCCGAGCCGGGCGCGCAGGCCCAGGCGCAGCGCGCCCAGCACGCACAGCGCTCCGCTGACCACCACGCTGACCTGAAACAGGAGCGGCGCGCGCTGCGCCACGTCGGCCAGCTCGACGTAGTGTTCGTTCAGCCGGCGGAAGGCGAAGCTCGTTCCCACCCACAGGTGCGAGGCGACGTCGCGGACGTAGCTCCAGTGGATCGACTCGTGACTCCACTCGGTGTGCCACAGGAAGATCAGCAGGTTGGCGCCGTGAAGCAGCAGGAAGAGGGCGGCGGCGCCCAGGCTGGTCACCCCAAAACGCGTCAGCGGGTCGCGCAGTGCGCCGCGCTGGCGCCGCCACAGCTCGAGGAGGAGGCCGGCATTCGTGATGCCCACGATCGCGCTCCCGCCCGGGTAGGCCCAGAGCAGGACCACCTCCGCCAGCCCGAAGGCGATCCAGCGTCGCCAGCTGCCGCGGTGCACCACGCCGACGGCGGCGCCCCACAGGAGCGGCACGCACAGCAACAGCAGTGAGTAGCCGCGCGCCTCCGACGTGTAGCGGAGCTGCCAGGGATGAATGGCCAGGAAGAGCGGCGCGAACAGGGCCGCCCAGAAGAGCCCCACCCGCCACAGCAGCCAGGCCGTGGCGGCGATGGCGGCCAGGCCGAAGGCGAAGGCCGGCGCACGAACCGCGGCCTCGTTGGCGAAACGCAGCTCCGGCTGGGCCACGGTGCGCCAGGCGCCCAGCGAGAGCTTGCCCAGCAAGGTGAAGGGGACGTGGTTGTTGGGGCGGTTCAGGGTGTAGAGCCAGGCGTCACCCCACCTGCGCTTGCGGAACACCAGCTCGTCGTCGCGTTGCTCGTAGCGACCGTCCAGGTGATGGCGGACGGTGTACTGCTCGTCGTCCCAGAACGGGAAGCTCAGCCGGGGCGCGGCCAGCGCGGCGGCGCCGAGTACCGCCAGCGCCGCCACCGCAGCCACGACGCGTCCGCCGCGGTGGGGCGGCGCCAGGTTCGCGCATTCCGCCGGCTGCGGGGGGCCGATCCAGTGACGCGCACTGGCCAGCAGCGTCGCCACCAGCCCCGCGCAACCCAGGGCGATCCACCAGCCGTAGGTCTCCGCGTAGTCCCGCGCGCTGGGGGGATGCCCGCGCCGCGCGGCCTTGGCGATCCCGTCCTGCCAGGGGTTGTCCCCGAACACCAGGTGCACCAGCAGCCCGACCAGCAGCGCCAGGAGGAAGTAGCGAACGCCGCGCAGGCGCCGGTCGCCGGAAACGTCCTTCATGCGCTCAAGCGACCTCGCCGCCGGTCACGCGCTCGCGAATCGACTTGACGACGCGTCCCAGGTCGAAGCTGCGGCCGCGGGGGATCTGGAAGTATTGCCCGCCGTCGTCCTTCACCAGCAGCCGCACCCGCCGACCCGCAAGCAGATCCTCCAGCGGCTCGTCCTCCGCGGGCGCGTGATCCAGGGTGGCGAAGACCCGCCGTCCGGCGATGCGCAGCAGCGCCACGTGCACGGGTTGGGCCCCCTCCTCTCCGGTCACGAAGATCGAGGTGGCGCCTTCCACCACCGCCCGGGCGCCGTGCAGGCTGGCCGCGTCCTCTTCCTGGGCGCTCGGGACCCGGGGCTCGAAGTGGATTCGCGGCGGCGGGACCTCGGCGCGGCGTCTCCTCGACCCGGTGGTCTCCAACAACGTCACGTAGACGTTGTTGCCCGGCCCGCCGATGGAGTGCGCCAGCCCCATGCTGGCGCCGCGCACCTGGGCGCGCGGGTTGGGAAACCGCTCGGTGATCTGGAGATAGGTCTCGGCGATCTGGAACAGGCCCGTACCCCCGACCGGGTGCCCGCGCGCCTTGAGCCCGCCGGAGAGGTTGATGGGCACGCTGCCGGCCACACCGCTCACCGGATGCTCCAGCGGATGCGCGGGCTCCTCCCGGGTGTCGCCCACGAGCATCTCCACCACGGCGTCGGGCGCGGCCAGGCCCAAGTCCATTACGCTGATGGGCAGCAGGCTGTTGAACGCGTCGTGAGCCTCGACCACCAGTCCGGGCACGTCGCGGGGGTCGGCGATGCCCGCACGCCAGTAGGCCACCCGTGCGGCCTGGCGGGTCGCCTCGAGGCAGCCCAGCTCGCGGCGGTCCAGGATCGACGAGGTCTCGGTGGCGGACCCGATCCCCGCGACCCGCACCGGCTGCGGGCGCGAGGTGAGGATCACCGCGGCCGCGCCGTCGCAGATCGGAGAGCAGTCCTTGCGCGTAAGCGGCGTGGCCACCGGCAGGTTGCGCTCCTCGTCGAACCAGGACGCCAGGGGCTCGGGACGCCCGTAGAAAGCGGCCAGGGGGTTCTCCGCGCCCAGCGCGTGGGCCCGCACCATCAGGCGCGACAGCAGGTCGGACACCCGCTCGCCGCGGATCTTGCGCTCGCGCAGCCAGGCCTGGGTGACCAGGGCGATGAGCGCCGGCATGGTGAACCCGAAGCGCCGCTCCACCGGGTCCACGGTTTTCGACATGATGGTCGTGGCCATCTCGGTGGTCACGGTTTTCATCCGCTCACCGGCCAGGACCAGCACGCTCTCGCACTCGCCCGACGCCACCTTGTAGTAGGCCTCGTGGAAGGCGGCGGCGCCCGACGACGATGCCGTCTCGCTGCGCACCGCGGGAATTCCCACGAGCCCGAGGCGATCGGCCACCTTGGCCGCAAGGTTCGCCCGGTTCTCGAACTCCTCGGTGCCCATGATCCCAATCTGCAGGGCGTCGAAGGAGCGGACCGGGCAGTCCTCGAGGGCGCGCTGGCACGCCTCGGCGAAGAGGTCGAAGACCGTGGCGAAGATTCGTCCAGTGAGGTCGACCTTCGTCAGGCCGACGCCCGCGACGTAGACCTCCTTGGGCATGGCGCGGCATGATAGCCTAGCGTTCCCCCGGACGTTCTCCGGAGGTTGAATGCGTTCATTCGTCCGTGTGCTCCTGCTGGTGTTGCTGGCGGGGCTCGTTCTCAACTGGCTCTTCGCTGCACGCGGCCCGGATGTCGCGGACGGCAGCGTGCTGGTGCTCGATGTGGGCGGCGAGTACGTCGAGGCTCCGGAGCCGCCGCTGATCGCCCGCCTGCTGGGCGGGACGAAGACCCCGCTGCTGCGCCTCTACTCCCAGCTCCGCAAGGCCGAGCGGGACCCGCGGCTGCACGCGGTGGTGCTGCGGATCGGCCCGTCGCGGATGGGCTGGGCCAAGGCGCAGGAAGTTCGCGATGCGCTGCTGCGCCTGCGCGAGGCGGGCAAGAAAACCGTGGCCTACGTCGAGGTGGAGCCGATCGGGGCCAACGCCGAGTACTACATGGCGTCCGCGGCGGAAACGATCTGGGTCTCGCCGGGGACGCGCATTCCCTTCGTCGGGCTGGCGGCCGAGTACCTCTTCCTGGGCGGATTCTTCGAGAAGCTGGGCGTCGAGATCGAGGTGGAGCGCGTGGGCCCGCACAAGACGGCGGCCGACTTCCTGGCCGGGCGCTCGATGTCCGAGCCGGCTCGGGACATGGCCAACTGGCTGCTGGACTCGATCGATGATCAGTTCGTCGGCGGCATCGCCGAGGCCCGGGGCCTGGAGGAGGCCGACCTGCGGCGCTTCATCGCCCAGTCGCCGGCGTCGCCCGACGAGCTGATCGCGGCAGGCCTGGTGGACAAGATGGGCTTCCTCTCCGACGTGCTCGACGACCTGGGCGCCGAGCGCACCGTGATCGAGTCCGACGAGTGGGCGCTGGTGGAGCCCTTCGGCGACTTCGAGCCCCAGGCCATCGTGGCGTTGGTCTACGGCAGCGGCAACGTGGTGACCGGCGACGCGGACCGCACGCGCCGCGGGGATCCGGTCCTGGCCGGCCGTGCCGTGGCTCGCAACATCGAGGAGGCCGCCGAAGACGATTCCGTGGCCGCGATCCTCTTCCGCATCGACAGCCCGGGCGGCTCGGCGTTGGCGTCGGACGCGGTGTGGCACGCCACCCAGCTGGCGCGCGAGAAGAAGCCGCTGGTGGTGTCCTTCTCGGACGTGGCGGCGTCCGGCGGCTACTACGTGGCCTGCGGGGCCGACGCGATCTACTCCCAGCCGGGCACGATCACCGGATCCATCGGCGTCGTGATGATGCGCCCGGTGCTGAGCGGCCTCTACGAGAAGCTGGGCATCGGCTTCGAGGTTCTCACCCGGGGCGACAACGCCCGGCTCTTCACCCTGTCCCAGACCCTGGACGCCGAGGACCGCAAGCGCCTGGGGGACGAGGTCGAGGGCACCTACCAGCTCTTCCTGGACCGTGTCGAGGCCGGGCGCGGGATGGATCGCGGGGCAATCGACGCCGTGGGGCGCGGTCGGGTGTGGACCGGCGCACAGGCCTGGGAGCACGGCCTGGTGGACGAGCTCGGAGGCATCTATGCCGCCGTGGCGGGCCTGCGCGAGAAGCTCGGCCTGGACCCCGACGCGGACGTGGCGCTCACCGTGTACCCGCCTCCGGCGTCGCTCCCGGAGCAGCTGGCGGGCATGCTCCAGGGCGCCGTGGCGCGGGCGGTCGGGCCCGAGCTGCCGCTGCCGGGCGCCGCGCGCACGGCGATCGCGTGGCTGGAAGGAATCCCCGTCGGGGCGCCGGCGCTGCTTCCGCCCCTGGCGGTGGAGATCCGGTAATGAAGCTCGAGCGGCGTTTCGACGTCGCCTGTCCTCGCGATACCGCCGTCGAGGTGGTGGCCCACGAGGACACGCTGGTCGGCCTCTTCCCGGACTCGCAGACCGAGGTCGTGGAGAAGCAGGGAGACCGCATCACCACCCGCTCGCACTACCGGGCCCTCGGGCGCGAGGGCGAGGTCACCTTTCACTTCGACTTTCTCATGGATGGAAACGTCCGCTTCGAGAAGGTCTGCGACGGCAACGTGTGGCGCGAGCTGCGCGGCGAGGTGAGCTTCGACGAGCGTGGGACCGGAACGCGGGTCGCCATCCAGATGGAGGGCCGAACCAAGGCGCTGGTGCCCGAGTTCGCCATCAAGGGCCCGATGCAGGACCAGATCGAGGCCATGGCCGACGCCCTGCGTGAGCGTTTGGAGGCGGCGTCGGCGTGAGCACGGTCGAAGCCGGCGACGGCGTTCGCCTCTACGTGGAGGCGCACGGCGACGGCATCCCCGTGGTCTTCTCGTGCGCGTTCGCCACCACCCACGAGAACTTCCGCCCGCAGGTCGAGCCCCTGGTGGCCGGTGGCGCCCGGGTGATCCTCTGGGACTACCGCAGCCACGGCCGCTCGGAGGCGGGCGATCCGGAGTCCTACGGGATCGAGCAGGTGATCGACGACCTGGGGCGTGTCCTGGACCACGCCGCGCCCGGTCAGCCGGCCGTGGTGGGCGGGCTCTCGTTGGGCGGCCTGGTCTCCCTTCACTTCGCCCTGAGGCACCCGGAGCGCGTGCGCGGCCTGCTGCTGCTGGACAGCGGACCCGGCTTCAAGAACCCGGAAGCCGCCGCGCGCTGGCAGGCCCAGGTGGAGAAGACCGGATCGATCCTGTGCGAGCGCGGCATGACGGTGCTGACCCGCGGCAAGGCCGCTGCCACCGCGATCGGCCGCGATCCGGAGCTACCCGCCGCCCAGGCGGCGGCGCGTGCCATCGAGGCCCAGGACCCGGTGGCCGTGGCCGAGTTCGGGCGTCGCGTGGCCGGCCCGGCGCCGTGCGTGATCGACGATCTGCCGCGGATCGAGGCCCCGGCCCTGGTCCTGGTGGGCGAGCACGACGCCGCCTACCTGCGCGCGGCCGACGTGATGGAGGCCAAGCTGCCCAAGGCCAGCAAGCTGGTGCTGCGGGACGCGGGCCACATCAGCAACATCGAAGCAGCCGACGCCCTCAACGCCGCCGTCCTCCACTTCCTCGCCGACCTGGCTTGAGCAACTAAGGGGACAGTCCCTTTAGTTTCACGGTTGGCGAGGTGCGCAAGGCCAGCTGTTCACACGTGCGAAACTAAAGGGACTGTCCCCTTAGTTGCTCCCCCAGGGGAACGGAACCTTCTGTGGCTTCGGGGGTTCAAGGTTCGATGGAGGCCGGGGTGCGCGTCGAGGACGAAGACGTCCGCCTGATGCTGGCGTTTCGCGACGGCGACACCGCCGCCTTCGACGCGCTCTTCGGCCGCTGGGCGTCCCGCGTCATGCGCTACCTGGACCGCATGCTGCGGGATGCGGCTTCGGCCGAGGAGCTGGCCCAGGAGGTCTTCGTGCGGGTCTTCCGTGCACGCGAAAGCTATCGGCCCGAAGCGCGTTTTTCGACCTGGCTCTACCGCATCGCGACCAACGTTGCGTTGAACGAGCTGCGTCGTCCCCACCGGCGCCGTCCCCACGAGAGCACCGATGGGGAGCAGGGCGTTGCGATCCGCCTGGCCGGGAACGAGCCCAGTGCGGAGCGCGTGGCCCACGCGCGTCGGGTGGGCGGCGCGGTGGATCGGGCGCTCCAGGAGCTTCCGGACCGGCAGCGCAGCGCGCTGTGGCTGTCCGCGGTCGAAGGACTCTCCTACGCCGAGGTGGCCGAAGCGTTGGGGACGACGGAGAAATCGGTGAAGGCACTGGTGCACCGGGCACGCGCGGCCCTGGCCCGGCAGCTTCCCGTGGAGGAGACCGTATGAGTGAGCGCGACCCCCGCGACTCGCAGTTGGACGAAGCGCTGTCGGCCCTGCTGGACGGAGAGCTGGATGCCGCGGCCGAGGCCGCGCTGCGTGCGCGTCTCGAGCGTTCGCCGGAAGCGGCGTCGCGTCTCAGAGAGCTGGAAGGCGTCGATTCGGCCCTGCGCGGGGTCCCGGAGCCGGAGGTGCCGGGCGACCTGTTGGCGCGCGTCCACGCCGCCGCCCGCTCCGAGAGCCCCGCTGGCGCGGTCGCGCGCGATCGC
>JAFDET010000348.1 GCA_019310195.1 Deltaproteobacteria bacterium | reverse complement strand
GAGAGCGACTTCGTCTTTGCCGCCAAGGCGGATCGGCTGGAGTCGGCCCCGCAGGCCTAGGCGTCGTCGCTCGCCTTCTCCACCCGGTCCATCAGGGCCACCAGCTCGGGCCGGGCGGCCAGGATCTCGGGCCCACGCGGGTAGTTCCCGCCGCGCATGGAGTCCAACATGGCGTAGACCGCCAGGTCGGCCATGCTGGGGCGGCTTCCGTAGAAGAAGTCGCGCCCCGCCAGCATGTAGATCAGGTCGTCGCAGCGCCGCGCCAGCTGGTCGACCAGCTCGCCCACCTCCGCCGAGAGGCCGTCGCGCCGCCGGGGGCGCGAGGGGCCCTTGCCGCCGGCCAGCTCCCGGGCCCAGGCCAGCAGGCCGAAGCGCCGCGGCGGGCGGCTCTCCTCGGCCTCGCGCACGCGCTGCCAGCGCAGCCAGTAGAAGAAGAAGGTCTCGTCGCACCACTCTTCCAGGCGCCGCTGGGCCTCGGCCAGCTTGGGGTCGGAAGAGAGCAGGGGCGGGTTCGGATAGCGCTCGTCCAGCCACTCCAGGATCCGGGTGGAGTCGTGCACGCGCTCGCCGTCCCGGTCCAGCACCGGCAGCAGGCCGGTCTCGGGGTTCCAGCGCCGGTAGTCCGCCTGGCTCTCCGGGGCCACCAGCAGGTACTCGACGCCCTTCAGCTGCAGGGCGCGCTCCACCTTGACGGTGAAGGGGGCCTCGGCGGGCCCGTAGAGCGTGATGCCGGACATGGCCGCCTCATCCGGGGGCCGCCTTCCCTGGCGGCGGTCCGGCGGTAGCGGAGACGCTACCCCACGGCCTCCGGGCCTGCTTCCGCAGCGGGTGATCCGATTCGGGACGCCCGGCCGACCTATCCTTCGAGCGTCCCCGCTGGACGCCCCACAGGAGGAGCCCATGACTCGCATCGCCGCGTACATCCTGACCGTCGCCCTGGTCGTGCCTCTGGCCGTTCCGGCCGCTGCGGCGCCGCCCCGCTTCGTCTCCAGTGCGGACGAGCGGAGCGAACTCTCCGTCACCGTCTACAACAACAACCTGGGCCTGGTGCGCGAGATCCGCGACGTGGCCCTGGGCCAGGGCGAGGTGCGGCTGGAGTTCCAGGACGTGGCATCCACCATCCAGCCCCAGACCGTCACCGTGCGGCCGCTGGGCCAGGGCCGGCTGGGCGTGCTGGAGCAGAACTACCGTTACGACCTGCTCTCGCCCCAGAAGCTGCTGGAGAAGTACGTCGGCCGCAGCGTTCGCCTCCACCGCTGGAACGAGAAGCTGGGCCGTGACGAGGTGACCGACGCCAAGGTGCTTTCCACCCACGGCGGCACGGTGCTGGAGATCGATGGGGAGATCACCTTCGGGCATCCCGGTCGGCTCTCCTTCCCGCAGATTCCCGAGAACCTGATCGCAAAGCCCACGCTCGAGTGGCTGCTGCGCAGCGAACGGCCGCGGCAGCGGCTGGAGGTGTCGTACCTGGCCGGGGGCATGAGCTGGCAGGCCGACTACATCTTGCGCCTGGATGCCGACGACGCGCGCGGTGACCTCACCGGCTGGGTCACCCTGAGCAACGGCAGCGGCACGGCCTACGAGAACGCCCGGCTCAAGCTGGTGGCCGGGGACGTGCGGCGGGCGCCGCCCGAGGGGAACGTGGAGATGATGAGGACGCGCGCTCTGGGCTACAGGGTGGCCGAGCAGCAGCTCAAGCAGGAGGGCTTCTTCGAGTACCAGCTCTACACCCTCGAGCGGCCGACCACCCTGCTGGACAACGAGACCAAGCAGATCGCGCTGCTGGAGGCCGACGCCATCAAGGTGACCAAGCGCTTCGTCAGCGAGGGCCAGCCGCGCTTCTACCGCTCGGCGTACCGCGAGCAGGGCGGCCCGAAGAAGGTCGAGGTGCAGGTGGAGTTCGAGAACAGCGAGACCAACGCGCTGGGCAAGCCGCTTCCGCGCGGCGTGGTGCGCGTCTACAAGGCGGACTCCGAGGGCTCGGAGCAGTTCGTGGGCGAGGACCGCATCGATCACACCCCCCGCGACGAGGACGTGCGCCTGAAGGTGGGCGAGGCCTTCGACCTGGTGGTCGAGCGGCGCCAGACCGACTACCGCGCGCTGGGCAAGTGCGGCAGCGAGAGCGGCTGGCAGGTGGAGCTGCGCAACCACAAGGACGAGTCCGCGGAGGTGGAGGTCCTGGAGCACGCCGGCGGCGACTGGGAGCTGGTGAACGCGAGCCACGAGGCCGAGAAGGAGGACGCCTTCTCCTTCCGCTTCCGCGTGCCGGTGCCGGCCCGGGGCGAGGCCGTCGTCGACTACCGGGTTCGCGTGCGCTGGTGCTGACGATCACTGGGCATTGAGACTCCAGTCGTACTCGATGAACTCGATGTCGTAGTCCAGCGCGCGGTCGATCTCCGCCTGCTGCTTCGCGGGCACGTAGCGCCGCACGTAGTCGAGCAAGGTGGGGGATTCGCCCGCGCCCTGCTGCTTCAGCCAACCGGTGAAGTCACTCTCGAACCAGTCCAGGATCGAGGAGAGGTGCACGGTCCGGGCGTCGGGGTCGATGCGCAGCTTCTCCGGGTCGGCGAAGAAGCGCCGGGTCTCCCGGTCCAGCTCGGCGTCGAGCCCGTCTGCGCTGAAGGCGCGACGGGGCAGGCGCGGACAGCCGATCGAGGCGCAGTTGATGGCGAAGTGGATGCGCGGGTCGCCGTAGGGGCGGATGACCTTGTTCTCCAGGTCGAGCAGGCTGATGGTCTGACCGCCCAGCACCACATCCTGGAAGAAGAAGAAGCCGGCCATGGCCAACCTGCCCCAGAGCACCGGTCTCAGCACCAGGGGCGGCTTGATGTCGCCGATGCTGTCGATCGGCCAGGCTTCGAGCACTGCCACCAACGCCGAGGCGTTGTACGCGTTGACCCAGTAAGCCAACTCGTCCTCGCGGCGCGGGAAACGCTCCGGGTGGCTGTGGGGCGAGA